>JBDIAR010000017.1:0-28665 GCA_039812545.1 Dermatophilaceae bacterium
GATTCGGGTTGCTCCGCCTCATTTGCTATTGTTGCTCGGCAGCCTTCCCCTGTAGCTCAACTGGCAGAGCAGCCGGCTGTTAACCGGCAGGTTCTTGGTTCGAGTCCAAGTGGGGGAGCCACGCACCACCATCGGGCCCCGGAGACTCCGGGGCCCGACCCGTCTCCAGCCACACCGGTTCGACCCCGGTCACCAGGGCCCAGTGCGCGATGACGGCCCTCATACGCCGAAGGGTGTCCGTGACCCAGCGCGGAGACGTCGGTGCAGCAGCGCGGTGCGGCAGGATGGGTGAGTGGACGAGTACGAGCTCCTGATCCGACACGCACAAGCCTGGGCGACCAAGACCAAGCGGCCGCTGGACGGCGAGTTGCTGGAGTCTGCGCTGAACCTGCGCGACATGCAAGACCGAGCGCCCGGCACGTCCTGGCCGGCGGGTTCCGCCGAGCACCTGATGACGGTCCGGTGGCCGGGCCATGGTCCTCTCGGTGTGCCCGACGTCGACGCGCTTGTCGACACGTTGGAGACCTACTGGCGGTTCCTTCGGGCGACGGGCCGGATGGCCTCGGGCTCGGCTGACACCAAGGTGTTGGCCAAGGAGGCGCGCCGCGCCATCCCCGAGATGCGGACCCGGTGCGAGGATCCGGCCGGGTTCGGCTCCACCAAAGTCTTACAGCAGTTCGGGCTTGAGCGCGGGATCTCACTCGACGGTGCCACGAGTATGGAAGAGCTCAACGAACGATTGCAGCTCATCGTGGATCAGTGGAACGGCCTCCCCGAAGCCGAACGCTTGGAGCGGATGCCCGGTCCAGTCGGCGCGGGCAGCGTGGTCTCCCAAGAGATGACCGAACAGGCGAATGCCTGGTTGCGCGAGTTGGCCGACGATCCGGGCCTGCGCGGCCCCTACGGCACATACAACGACGAGTTCGATGACGAGGACGATGACGACCTCGTTCCGCCCCAGGATCCGCACGTCGTCGCCGGTCAGGTGCGCGGGTCACTGTACTGGCGCAGACTGATCCAGCTCGTGGAATGGGTCGGCCGGGGTAGGGAGGCGACCAAGAGCGGGATGCTGCGGCCGGCGGTCGCCAGGCAGGCCATCGCCGACCTCGGTCTCGACGTCTGGCTCACGGACGATCTCGGGATGAGCGTGCCGGAGTGGCGCTCGGCCGGCGACCACCTCGGCCTGGATCGGCTGTTCCTGCCGGCGATCCAGTGCGAACTGCTCGAGCACCGCGGTGCACGGATCGTCCGCGGCCCGATATCGGTGTCCGACGTCTCCGGAGTGCCAGATGGCTCCAGCGCAGACGACGCCATGCCCGACGAGGCCTTCGTGGGGTTGGCCATGGTGCTCCTCGTTTCGGTGTTCCGGCGGGGTTCATGGTCCGGTTCCTCCGGGCCGCTGCCCGGCGTTCTCTTGTCCCTGGCGTTCCAGGGCGTCGATAACCTCGACGAGCTGCGGACCTGGTGGCGGCGCGCACCCGCGAACCCTTTGGCCCACCTCGACGAAGTCGACGAGCAGCCCGAAGCGATCGCCGTCCGACACCGTTTCAGCGACGAATCGCTGGACCGATGCTTCGCCTACTGGCGGGACACCGGTATCTGGACCGAGTCGGACTCGGGCCGGTTCGCCATCACCGAACTCGGCCGCGACTTCCTGCGGGTCATCGTCGGCCTGATGGATCGTGCGCCGGAGATGCTCGAATAGCGCGACCGGGTCACGCATTGCGCGGCCGTCGAGGCCAGGCGCCCATCGCGAGAACGATCCGGCCCGCCCAGGATGGAGATCAGATGGAGCCCCGACCGGCATACCAGGTCCTTGAGGACGACCTGCACGAACCGGTGCGTGTGCTGAGACGGCCACGACGGGTGGTGTCGCTCGTCCCCTCGTTGACCGAAGCCATCGCCGCCACGGATTTGTCGCTGCTGGCTGGGGCCACGCACTGGTGCACCCAGCCACCGGGATTGGCGCTCACCCGAGTTCGCGGCACGAAGAACCCGGACCTGACCACGGTGCGCTCCCTCGAACCGGACTTGGTCGTGGCGAACATGGAAGAGAACCGGAAGGTGGACGTCCAACGGTTGCGGGCGTCCGGCATACCCACCTGGGTCACCCGGATCGAGTCGGTCCCCGAGGCAATCGGGTCACTGACGCGCCTGATCACTCTCGCGCTGGGCTGTCCGGAGCCGTCGTGGCTCGCCGCGGCCGCAGCGGCCTGGTCACCGCCGGCCGGCACGTCGCCGTTGGCCGGCAATCTGCCGCACCCCGACCCGAGCCAACCCCCGAAGCCCGCCGTGAACAGAACTCGGGGGGCACCTCCGCAGGCGGCATTGCGGGTCGTCGTACCGATCTGGCGCGACCCGTGGATGGTTGTCGGGGGAGGGACGTATGCCGACGACGTCCTGACCCGGTGTGAACTCCGCAACGTGTACTCGGGTTCTTCGGAGCACTACCCGACGGTCGACATCAAGCAGGCGGCCGAGAGTGCCGATCTCGTGCTCCTCCCCGATGAGCCTTACCCGTTCTCCGGGGAGGACGGACCGGAGGCGTTCTCCGTGCCGGTCGCGCTGGTGCCCGGGCGCGCCCTCACCTGGTACGGCCCGGCCATGGTCACGGCCCGAGACGAACTCCGCCGCGCCATCCACGACCCGGTCCACCGTTCTCCTGACCCGCCCGGGTGACACGATCCACCATGTCCGCAGAGTCCAGCCTTAGCGAATGACCGGTAGTGGCCGGGTCGCGACCCGAAACCAGCCCCGGCTGATCGCCAACAACGCAGATGTCGTACCCGACGCGGTGATGGCGGCGATAGCGGCCGTCGGCGGCCCCGGCATGGCCGACCCGTGGTGGTCGGATCACGTCACGCGCTGGGCGCGCCCAGTGGAGAGCCCGCCCCTCGGCATACCGAGCAGCACCGCCGCACCGAGCACGATCGCCGCTCCCACGATCTCCGCGGACGTCAGCGTCTCATGCAAGACGGACACGCCCAGGGCGGCGCTGACCACGGGGATCAGGTAGGTCACACTCGTGGCGACCGTCGGGCCGGCCTGGCGGACCACCTCGTACTGCATGGCCTGCGCGATGCCGGTGCCGATCACGCCGAGAGTCACCACGGCCAGGATCGGCACGAGGGCGCCACCGACCGGAGCCGAACGCACCGTCCACGGCGCGGGGAGTTCGGCCCGGTTGACCCACCACCACAGGGTGTCCACGACGCACATGACGGCGGCGGCCATGACGAGTTGCATGGTGGGCAGCGCGAGACCACCGGGGTCGCGTCGCGCCAGGAACCGACGGGTGTAGATCCAGCCCGCGGCGTAGCTCGACGCCGCCGCCAGGCACATCGCGAAGCCGAGCGGGTCGACGCTCTCGTGGGACTGCCAGGGCTGCAAGATCACCAGAACCCCGAGGAAGCCGAGCCCGACGCCGACGCGCTGTCGTCGACTCGGCGGCTGCCCGCGCAACAAGACGAGGCTGAGCAGCACCGTGACCACCGGCGTCGTGGCGTTGCCGATCCCGGCCAGCGCCGAGGTGATCCGTTCCTCGCTCACGGCGAACAACGAGAACGGGATCGCACCCAGCAAGGAGCCGCTCGCCGCGCAGTGCGCCCAGGTGCCGATCTCTCGCGGCAGACGCACCCGGGTGGCGGCGGCGATCACGGTCAGGACCAGGGCGCCACAGAAGATCCGCAGCGTGGAGATCTGCAGCGGGTGGAACAGCCGCAGCCCGACCATCATGAGCAGGAAGCTGGCTCCCCAGATCACCGCCAGCGTTGCGAACATCGCCTGCCAGGGGACTCGGGCCAGGTGCGGTCCGGTATGCCGGTCCGTCGCCACCGTCGTCTCGATGCCCCGACCCGAACCGTCCATCAGCGAATCCTACGGGCAGCCCGCGCCGCGCCCGGCGATGCTCCGATCGCCGAGCCCCCAGCCCGCAGGCGCACAGGAACGCGCGCCACCTCGGGGAATGTGGCGCGCGTTCGCCTGTGGGAACACCGGCTGCTCGCGGTGTCGGGTTGGTCGATGCCCGGTCAGCCGTGGGGTGGTCGGCTGACCAGCTCGTCAGCTTTGGGCGGGCGACTGGGTGCTCGTCCCGTTGGCCTGCTGACCGGTACCCGACGAGCTGGACGAGCCGGTGGAACCCTGGGCTCCATTGCCGCGGCGACCGCCCGGGCCGCCCGGCCCCCCGGCGCCCATCTCCTGGACGTTCGTCACGGCATACGAGGCATCGATCTGGACGATGATGTGCGTCCCGTCGGCGCGGACCATGTGCGCCTCGTACACGCCGTCCGAATCGGTTTCCACCCGCTCGATCGTCGCGGTGGGCTCCTTGGCCTTGGCGGCGGCGGTGACCTTGGTGGCCGTGTCGCCGGTGAGCAACTGCTCGTCCGAGCGCATCGGTTTGCTGGGATCGGTGTTCCCGTTGGCCGTGCCGTTCGCGTCCTGCTGGCCCCCGGACGGCGCGGACGGCGCGGTCGTCGAGGTCGCGGAGGAACCGGTCGAACTGTCGGCGGAGGCAACGTTCGCGGCCGTCACGGCCAAGCCCGCGGCCGCCAGGACGGCGGCTCCGGAAGCCAGGATGCTCTTCTTGTTCATGGTGTTTCGTCCTTCTCGTTGTCTGCGGCCGGCTGTTCCGACCGATGCCACGAGAGTGCCGGTCGAGATTCGCCGAGCGCTGGCGGTATGCCGTGCCGACCCTGTGAGAATGCCGCCATGCTGTGGACTCCACACCCTGCCGGTAGGGTCTGTGGTCGAGGTGCGATGCACCCGCCGGGGCGGTAGCTCAGCCGGTCAGAGCAGCGGACTCATAATCCGTCGGTCCTGGGTTCAAGCCCCAGCCGCCCCACTGATGTTGGCTTCAGGTCAGCAGGTGCTGCGCCCTTCAGGTACGCGTTTTCGGGCTCGTTCTTTGCGAGGCGGCCGGTGATCGGCCGGCGGCGCGTCGCGATCCACCATCAGTCCGTGTACATAGCGGGCCGAGCCCGCCAGGTCGTCAGGCCATGCGTCGGCGTTACTTGCCAGGTAACGGAGCGCCGCGATTACACCGCCGGAAGCGCGGGTGACGAACCACTGCCGGGCCTCGACCTGCTGGGCGATGTCATTCGGAGAGACGCAGCCTTCTGATGCAGCCCGACCACGTCCGACGCCTCGGCAAGGGTCGCGCGAGCGGCCGCATCAGTCGTTTGGTCTATGCTCGCGAGAATTGCACAGCACCGGACGTGCCCGCCAGGCGACGACTGGCGATCCGGCGTCACAGAATGCCGCCGAGCCCCGCCTCGAAGCGCTCAAGCTCGGTCGTCAACAGTTCGACGTGTTCGCGCTCCTCGGCGGCCAACTCCTCGTACAGCTCCCGCTCCACCGACCCGGCCGGACACTCGTCGACGTGCCCTTCGAAGAACGCGACCGCCCGCTGCTCGAACCCGATCGCCACGCGCAGCAGATTGGCCGGGTCCTCGGGGTGGTGCTCCAACCCGGCGTAGATCGCGGCCCGCTTCGTCTCGAAGTCCGCTGACGGCTCGGGCACCTCGGCGTGGTAACGGCGCACCAGGGTCTCCAGGTGCTCGTCCTCCATCTCCGACATCTTGGTGAACAACTCGACGAGTGCAGGATCGCTCGCCTCCTGGGCGGCCTTGCGGTAGTAGGCCCCGCCGCCGAGTTCGATCTCGAACGCGGTCCGGATCGCCTCCATCGCCCGCTCGTTGTCCTCATCGACCGGCCCGGCGCCCGCGTCGCGCTCCAGGTCGCCCTGGCACTTCGGGCACTGCCCGTACGGGTAGGCGAACCCCTCGAACACCTTCCCGCACGCCCTGCACTTCCATTGCAGGGTCTGTCCGGCGCAGCAGATGTACTGCTCGTCGCCCTCGATCGGCAGCTGGCAGCGCGGGCAGACCAGATGGCCTTCGTCTTCGTATACCGTCACGACACGTCCTCCTTGACTGCGGGCGCGCCGAAGCCGGCCGCCATTTCCGGGGTGATCGGCCAGGTCCGGGTCTGCCGGTCCGAGCCCGAGGTGAGATAGGCGCCGATCGCCTGGGCCGCCCGCCGGCCGGCCCCCATCGCCAGGATGACGGTCGCGCCACCGGTCACGATGTCGCCGCCGGCGAAGACACCGGGCAGGTTGGTCGCCTGGGTCTGTGGGTCGGCGGTGATGTAACCCCACTTGTTGAGCGCCAGGTCGGGGGTGGACTGGCCGATGATCGGATTCGCATTGGTGCCGAGCGCATAGATGACGGCGTCGCATTCGATGTCCTCGAACACCCCTGTACCGACGGGGCGCCGACGGCCGCGGTCGTCCGGCTCGCCCAACTCCATGACCTCGGTGGTCATCCCGCGAACACCACCGGTCTCGTCGAGCAGGATCTCCACCGGTGCATGGAGGAAGCGGAACTCGATCCCCTCCTCCTTGGCGTGCCGCAGTTCCTCGATCCGCGCCGGCGCCTCGGCCTCCGAGCGCCGGTACACACACGTGACGGTGGGCACGCCGACCCGCTTGGCGACCCGCAGACAGTCCATCGCGGTATTGCCGGCACCGATGACGACGACGGACGACGACTGCGCGACCGGGGTGTCCCGATAGGGGAACTTGTTGCCGCCCATCAGGTTGATCCGGGTGAGGAACTCGTTGGCCGACAACACCTGGCCGGCGTGTTCGCCCGGTATGCCGAGGAAGCTCGGCGCACCGGCACCGGTCGCGATGTAGACCGCGTCGAAACCCCGCTCGCTCATCAGCTGTTCGATGGTGAACGTCTTGCCGACCACCTTGTTGGTCTCGAAGACGACGCCGAGGTCGCGCAGGCCCTGGATCTCCCGGGTGATGATCTCCCGCGGCAGCCGGAAACTCGGAATGCCGTACTGCAGAACCCCGCCCACGACATGCAGCGCCTCGAAGACGGTCACCTCACACCCCGCCTTCGCAAGATCCGCTGCGACCGCCAGCCCAGACGGACCGGACCCGATCACCCCGACCCGACCAAGTGGAGCGGCCACGTCGGCACCGGCCGCCCGGCGCGGCCGCGCGTTGTCGCCGACGAAGCGTTCGAGGCGCCCGATCCCCACCGACTCTCGGCCGCGCTTCTCGTTGCGCACGATGCACTGGCTCTCGCACTGGTTCTCCTGCGGGCAGACCCGCCCGCAGATCGAGGGGAACAGGTTCGACTCGTTGATGACCTCCAACGCCCCGTCCAGGTCCCGGATGAGGACGTGCCGGATGAACCGCGGGATGTCGATCGACACCGGGCAGCCGCTGATGCACTTGGGCTTCAGGCATTGGATGCACCGCTCGGCCTCGGCGAACGCCTCCGCCATCCCGTACCCGAGGTTGACCTCCTGGAAATTCCCGGCCCGGATGTGCGCATCCGCCTCCGGCATCGGCGTCTGCATCGGGGCCACCTCGATGGCCTTGCGGTACCCCCGCTTGCCCTCCTCGAAGAGTTCCTTCTCCAGGTTGCAGACGTGCCCGTATGCCTCCCGCGCCTTCTCCTCCAGGTCCTTGAAGCGGTTCTGCCGGGTGATGAGTTCGGCGAAGTCGACCTGGTGCCCGTCGAAATCGGGGCCGTCGACGCAGGCGAACTTGACCTGCCCGTCCACCGTGACCCGGCACGAACCGCACATCCCGGTGCCGTCGACCATGATCGAGTTCAGCGACACCATCGTCTTGGTCCCCGACGGGCGGGTCACCTCCACGCAGGCCCGCATCATCGGCATCGGACCGATCGCGACGACGAGATCGGGGTGCTCGCGGTCGATGACGTCCTGCAGCGCGGCGGTCACGAAACCCGGCCGGCCGTAGCTGCCGTCGTCCGTGCACACGATCAGGTCGTCGCAGTACTCACCGAACTTGTCCTCCCAGAAGACCAGGTCCTTGGTCCGGAACCCGATGATGCCGGTCGTGCGATTGCCGGCCTCCTTGAAAGCCCGCAACTGCGGGAAGACCGGTGCCACCCCGAGCCCGCCGCCGACGAAGACCACGTGGCCGACCTTCTCGACGTGCTGGGGCAGACCCAACGGCCCGACGAAGTCGCTGAACGTGTCGCCCGCCCGGTAGCGGTCCCGCAGCTCTTGAGTCGTCTTGCCGAGGGACTGGATGACCAGCGTGATGGTCCCGCGGTCGCGGTCGAAATCGGCCACCGTCAACGGCACCCGCTCGGAACCCTCGTGCAGGTGCAGCATGACGAAGTGCCCGGGTTGCGCCGAAGCCGCGACGTCGGGGGCCTCGACCTCCCACAAGAACGTGTTGTCGGAGAACTGCCGGCGGTCGACGATCGTGTACACCGCGGAGGGCCTCTTTCGATCAAGCGCGGATCGGTTGTCGCGCTTCCCGCAGGACCGTGCGACACCTTTGTCGGGAGCCACAATAGGGGGTCCCGACGGGCGCGCGACAACTACCTCCCCGGCACACTCAGGCGCAGAGCCGCCAACACGACCACACCGGCCCCAACCGCACCGAGCCAGGACAGACGCTCCCCGAACAACCAGGCCGCCAGCAGCGAGGCCGACACCGGTTCCACGCTGGCGATCACGCTCGCCCGAGTCGCCGCCAACCGTCGCAACCCCGCGCTATAGGCGAGATAGGCGGCATACGTGCACAACACCCCGATCCCGAGAACCGGCAGGAGCGCCCCGGTCGACGGCAGGGCCGCCCCGGCAAAGGGCAGCAGCCCGACGGCCCCGACGGCCATCGCAATCGTCAAGACACTGCTCGGCGCGTACTTGGCGAAATATACGGTTCCAACGATGTAGTACAGGCTGTAGCAGAACCCGGCCGCCACCCCCCAGCCCAGCGACGCCGCGTCCACGACGACCCGCTGACCGCCACCCAGGCTGATCAGCGCGATCCCCACGATGGTCGCGCACACGGCAACCACCTCGCCGACCCCGAGCCGCTGTCCGAGAAAGCGCCAGGACAGGACGGCGACGAACGCCGGCGCGGTGTAGAGCAGGACGCTGGCCAGACTGGCGCCGCCGGCGCGCACGGCCAACTGGTTCGCCCCGTAGAACACGGCGACTCCGACCACGCCGAAGGCAATCGTCAGCGCCAGGTCGCGACCGCGCGGCCAGGGGGCGCGGGTCACGACGGCATGCGCCCCGAAGAGGCCCGCGCCCAGCACGGCGCGCCACAGCGCAACTTCAAGGGCGCTCGCGCCACCTTCGCCGGCCAGCAAACCGAAGATGCCGAGCAGACTCCACAGCACCGCGGCCACCAGCACCAGGAGCGGGGCGTACGAGGTCCGGACCGGCATAAGAGGAACGTACCGTTCGGCGCAAAGAGCGGTGTCACCGTCCGCTCACCGCGGGCTCGACGAGCGAAGACGTGGCCGACCCAGAACACTCCTGACATGGCCATCTCACCAACCGGCGTCCGGCGCACCGGCGTCCTGCGCCGCAAGCCCGTGGACGACATCGAGAGCGAGACCCGCTCAGACCAACGACTGGCCCCGACAATCGGGCTCTGGCAACTGACCGCGATCGGCATCGGCGGCATCATCGGTGCCGGGATCTTCTCCCTGGCCGGCACGGTCGCCAGCGGCGCCGAGGGCGGCAAGGGCGTCGGCCCGGCGGTGCTCATCTCGTTCCTCATCGCCGGGGTCGCCAGCGCCGCGGCAGCGCTCTCCTACGCCGAGTTCGCCGGGCTCATCCCCAAGGCCGGTTCGGCATACACCTATGGGTATGCCGTGCTCGGCGAGATCGTCGGGTGGTCCATCGGCTGGGACCTGCTGCTGGAGTACATCGCCATCGTCGCCGTCGTCGCCATCGGCATCTCCGGGTACGTCGGCTTCCTGCTCGGCCAGTTCGGGATCACCCTGCCGGTGTGGATGCTCGGGGCGCCCGGGACCGGCCACGGCCACAAGGTCGACCTGTTCGCGATGATCCTGTGCCTGCTGACCGCGTTCATCCTCAGCCGGGGGATGCGCAACGCCGCCCGGTTCGAGACCGTCGTCGTCGGCATCAAGGTGGCCGTCGTGCTCCTGGTCATCGTCGCCGGCGTGGGACATATCAAATCCGGCAACTACACGCCGTTCGCGCCGGCCGGGCTCGGCGGCGCGGTCGGGGGAGCGGCCACCGTCTTCTTCGCGGTGTTCGGATACGACGCGATGAGCACCGCCGCCGAGGAGTCCAAGGACGCCCAGCGACACATGCCCAAGGCGATCATCTACTCACTGACGATCTCGATGGTGTTGTACGTCGCGGTCTGTCTCGTCCTGACCGGCATGGTCAATTACACCGAGATCGACCCCAAGTCCGGAATCTCCTCGGCCTTCAAGACCGCCGGGCTGTCCGGGCTCAGTTCGGTGATCGCCGTCGGCGCGATCGTCGGCATCCTGACCGTGTTGTTCACCTTCATGCTCGGCGCCACCCGGGTCTGGTATGCCATGGCGCGCGACGGTCTGCTGCCCCAGTGGTTCGCGCACACCCACCCCAAACGTCATGTGCCCGTGCGGGTTACCTGGATCGCCGGGGTCGCCTCGGCCGTCCTGGCGGGGCTGCTGCCGATCGCCGAGGTCGCCGAGCTGACCAATATCGGCATCCTGCTGGCCTTCATCGTCGTGTGTATCGCGATCATCGTGCTGCGCCGACGCTCACCGGAACTGCCCCGGCCGTTCCGTTGCCCGGCGGTGCCCTTCGTCCCCGTCATCGGGGTGCTCTTCTCGCTGTGGTTGATCACGTTCCTCAGCCCGGTCACGTGGATCCGGTTCGCGGTCTGGTTCGCGATCGGTCTGGCCATCTACTTCGGATACTCCTACAAGCACTCGAAGATGAACCCCGGTCAAGGCTGAAACCCGCCCACCGGCGGATCCAGCTGAGCGAGCAGCCTGGTCGATCTCACGCTGATCTCGTCGGCTTGGTCCGAATTCGCCCACATGCCCGGTTCGTGCCGCTTACCGTAGGCACGGAGCAATACGGCATGAGGGGTGGGGATCTGACATGTTGATCAAGCACGGGCTGCGCGGGATTCGTCGGACAGTGGTGGCCGTGGCGGTGGCCGTCACCGCGATGACCGCCGTGACGATGCCCGGAACCGCCGCCGTCACCACGGCGGGACCGACCTTCTTCAAGGACGTGTTACACGGCCAGGCGTTCTTCACCGAGGTCATGTGGATGTCCGCCAAGGGGATCTCGACCGGTTGGTCGGACGGTACCTTCCGACCGTTGGCCTCGACGAACCGGGACGCCATGGCGGCATTCCTCTATCGATTGGCCGGGTCCCCGGCGTTCACCGCGCCGGAGCAGCCGCCGTTCCGGGACGTCGCGCCGACGTCTGCGTTCGCCAGGGAAATCGCGTGGGCCGGCACCCAGAAAATCATCGCGGGCTACGCCGACGGCACCTACCGCCCCGTCGCCCCGATGACCCGCGCGGAGATGGCGATGGCCATCTACCGATTCAAGGGCGCACCGGCATACCTGCCGCCGACGGTGAGCCCCTTCGTCGACGTACCGCCCACCTCGGCGCAATACCGGGAGATCTCCTGGATGTACGCCACCGGCCTGTCCACCGGGTGGGTGATCGCGGGTCGGCGCTACTACCGACCGGCTGCGGCCATCGAACGCCAGGCCATGGCTGCCTTCTTCTACCGGATGTCCGGCTCGCCGGCCTTCGTCCCCGCCCAGGACGGACGGCCACCCAGCGTGGAGGAGATCCCCGATTGGCAGTGGTTCCAGATGTTGGCCGCCGGCGTGTGGCGCGCCGGGTGTCCACTGTCTCGCAAGAATTTCGTGCGAATCGAGGTCCCCTTCTACGGCTTCGACAAGCGGGCGCATCGTGGCGTGGTCGTGATGAATCGTGACGTCGCGCGTGACACCGTGGCCGTGTTCGCCACCATGTATGCCAAGCGTTTCCCGATCTACTCGGTCATCCCGCTGGAGTACTTCCACGGCTCCGATGTGGCCTCCGAGATCGCCAACAACAGCTCCGGGATGAACTGCCGCCAGCCGTGGGAGAACGCCAGCCCCTCACCCTCTGCGGACGCGCACGCCAACGGTCGTGGCTTTGACTTCAACCCGGTCCAGAACCCCTGGATCCGTCCGGGAACCTCGGTCTGGGAACCCAGCTCGGGCTCAATCTGGGCGAGTCGCCGAACGCTCGCCTGGGAGCCGGTCGGGGTGGTGGCAGCGTACGGGATCCCCTGGACGTGGTTCCGGCAGGCTGGCGGTTGGCGGTGGGGGCTGTACAGCACCGTCGATTACATGCACTTCGACACGGGGTATCCCTCGGTCTACAAGGCCGGCCACTGAGCCGAAGCGACAAGACCGGTTCAGTCGTCGAAGCCGACCCGCGCCAACGGCCAGCCCCCGGCGGCCAGTCGGCTGGCGACCCGGCTGACATCGGTGTCCGAGGCGTCTTCGAGGACGGTCCCCTGAATGGCCTCGGCGATCTGCTCCCGAGTCACCGATTCGCGCAGACCCCCGGCCCCCTCGGCCAGCTCGCGGGCGAGCCTATCCACTTCGGCCAGGGTCAGGTCGCGATGCAGGATGCCGAACAGCGTCACGTAGTCCTGCTCGGGGATGCCCTCGGGGTAGCCCTCGCGCAGCCAGGTGAGGACTCGCTGCAGAATCCCATCGCGTGCGGACGCGTCATCGGTCACGCCTCCAATCTGCCACTCCCCGAACGCCCGACGTGACGTGCCGGGCCGCGGGCAGGCACTGTTGGACCAACCGTCGGCCGCAATTCACCTGCGGTTGGCCCGCCGGTCATCAGGCGCGATGGGTGACCCGGCCCCCGACCATCGTCAGTGCCACCGACATGTCCCGCAGCCGCGTCGCCTGCTCCGCCGACGGGCCGGCAGCCAGCGGATCGGCGTCGATCAGGACCAGGTCGGCCAACGACCCGACGGCGACCGTCCCGGCTCCGTCGGTGCTGGCGATCAGGGCCTGCGCCGGGGTCAGCGACTGTTCGGGGTGCCAGGGAGGCGAACCCGGATCGCCGCGGTGGACGGCGGTGGCGATGGCCGACCACGGGTCCAACGCAGACACCGGCGCATCCGAGCCGAACCGGAGCCGTACCCCATCGGCCACCATCGAGCGGAACGCGAAACACCGTCCCGTACGGTCCGGCCAGAGCCGATCGGTCACCTCCCAGTCGTCCAGCAGGTGAGCGGGCTGCACCGACGCGGCCACCCCGAGGCGCGCCATCCGGGGCAGATCCGCGGGCCGGACGAGTTGGGCATGTTCGACGGTCCCGCCGGCGCCGGTGCGTTCGTATGCATCCAGTGCGTCGGCGAACGCCGCGTCACCGATGGCGTGGACGTGACAGCGCAGACCGGCCCGGTGCGCCCGAGTCATCAGATCGCGCACCTCCTCGACGGTGAAGTTCCGCACGCCGCAGGGGTGTTCGAGGTCGTCGGAGTCCACGAAGGGTTCGTCGCAGTATGCCGTGCGCGTGTTGAGCGAGCCGTCCGTGATGAGCTTCAGACCCCCCATCGTGACCAGACCGCGGCAGCCGTCGACCGGCATACCGGTGCGCAGGCCGGCACGGATCGGGCGATCGAGATCCTCCGGATAGACGCCCGCACGCACCCGCCAGGCGTCGAGGCCCGCGGCAATCCGGCGCGGCCAGTCGTCCAACGTCCCGTGGAACTCCAGGTCGACGACGCCGACGATTCCGCGGGCGGCCGCGTCGGCCATCACCGCGCGCACCGCGGCGTCGGGATCGACCGCCTGGTCCGCGAGTTCCGAGAGACGATCCATGATCGGGTACCACTCAGCCTCCAGAACGACCCCGTCCCGCGGTGCCAAACCGAGCAGACGCAGGGCCGCCGTGTTGAGCCAGCCGTGGTGGGCGTCGCCGCTGACCAGCACCACCGGCACGGAGCCGGTCGCGGCATCCAACTGCGCGACATTCGGATCCGAGGTCCAGCGACCCGTGCGGTGGCCGTACCCGATCACGAGCCCCGATGGTCTTCGATGGGTCTCGGCCAGACCGCGCAGATGCTCGGCCACCCGACGAACGGCGTCCGGCGCCGACGAGGCCGTGCGCAGGTCCAACCGATCGCGGGTGGCGGCCCACTGTCCGACGTGGACGTGGGCGTCCCACAACCCGGGGAGCAGCCAACGACCCTCGCCGGCGACGACCTCGTCGACCCCCGCGGTCGGCAGGTGCGCCTCGACCCGTTCCACGACGTCGCCCCGAACCAGGACGTCGACGGGTTCCGCGGGCGCCGACGAATCCAACGGGACGAGGCGAACCGACTGCAGCACGACGGTCTTCGCGGTCACGGAGCCGACCCTATCCGGCGCCGCGATGAGCGCACGCGGGTTCTCGGATACGGCTGGTGCGGATGTGACGGATGGGGCACAATGGCATACGACAGCAGCTGGCTCCACCCACTCGAGCGCGTTGGGGAAGACGTCCCTCGAGCAGAAGGAGGCCATCGGATGTCGAACGTCCCGGGTGTCGTCACCCGCGGGGTCGTGTTCGTCCACTCGGCCCCTATTCCGTTGTGCCCACACGTGCAGTGGGCCCTTGAGCATGCCCTCGGGCACGACGTCCAGTTGGATTGGCGTCCCCAACCGGCGGGGCACCGGATGGTTCGCTCCGAGCTGAGTTGGACCGGCCCGGTCGGCACGGGCGCCGTGATCGCCAGCGCGCTGCGCGGCTGGGACGAAGTGCGCTACGAGGTCACCGAGGAACCGACGGTGGGCAGCGAAGGCTGCCGCTGGCAGCACACTCCGACCCTCGGCATCCACTACGCCCCCATGTCGACGACCGGCGATGCGATGATCGCCGAGGACCGGATCAAGGCGGCCCTGGAGCAATCCGTCGGCGACGCCGCCTCGCTGGTCCGACGGCTGGAGGACCTGCTCGGGACGGCGTGGGACGCCGAACTCGACACCTTCCGGTATGCCGGCGACGGGGCTCCCGTGCGTTGGCTGCATCGCGCCGTCTGAGGGTGCGGGCACGGCAAACGGCCCCGGTTGGGCGGAAGCAACCGGGGCCGTTGTGCGCGTGGCTCGTGACGGGGAACGCACGGTATGGCGCATGGTGCGCCTGCCGTCTGGAGTCAGATGCTGGTGATCGCCACGGCGATGTTGTGACCGCCGAACCCGAAGGAGTTGTTCAGCGCCGCCACCGGGCCGCTCGACAGCGATCGCGGTGTCCCGGTGACCACGTCGAGGTCGATCGCCGGGTCGCGGTCCGTCAGGTTGATGGTCGCGGGCACCAGTCGGTGGTACACCGACAAGATCGTGATGACCGACTCCAGCGCTCCGGCTGCGCCGAGCAGGTGACCGGTCATCGACTTGGTGGCGGTGACCGCCACATCGGCGGTCGATGACCCCAAAGCGGCTCGAATCGCATTGAATTCGGCGATGTCGCCGACCGGGGTCGAGGTGGCGTGCGCGTTGATGTGCGCGATGTCGGCGGGGGTCAGTCCGGCTGCGGCCAGGGCGGCGGCCATCGCACGGGATGCCCCGGCACCCTCCGGTTCCGGCGCGGTGATGTGGTGCGAGTCGCTCGTCATCCCGGCGCCGGCGAACTCGGCGTAGCACCTGGCTCCACGGGCCCGCGCGTGGTCCTCGGACTCCAAGACGACCAGAGCCGATCCCTCCCCGAGGACGAACCCGTCCCGCGAGACGTCATAGGGCCGAGACGCGCCCTGCGGGTCGTCGTTGCGCGTCGACAGCGCCTGCATCGCGGCGAACCCGGCGATCGGCAACGGATGGATCGCGGCCTCCGTCCCGCCCGCGATGACGACATCGGCACGCCCGCTGCGGATCATCTCCGCCGCCATCGCCATCGCCTCCGCACCGGAGGCACAGGCGCTGATGGGGGTGTGCGCGCCGGCGCGGGCGCCGCGCTCCAGAGACACCGCGGCGGCCGGGGCATTCGGCATCAACATCGGGACGGCAAGCGGGTAGACCCGACGAGGGCCCTTCTCCCGCAACGTGTCCCACTGGTCGAGCAGTGTCCACACGCCGCCGATGCCCGACCCGATCACCACACCCAGCCGTTCCGGCTCGAGCTGTGGTGAGCCCGCGTCCGCCCAGGCCTCGCGAGCGGCCACGACGGCATACTGGGCCGAGGGATCCAACCGGCGCATCTCCACCTTGCTCAGCACCTCCTCGACCGGTGTGGCGAGTTGAGCGGCGAAGGAGACGGGCAGATCATGCTCGCCCACCCACGGTTGCGTGAGCGGACGGGCCCCGGACGCGCCGGCGAGCAGCCCCTCCCAGGTCGAGGCAACCGTGCCGCCGAGCGGCGTCGTCGCCCCGAGGCCGGTGACGACGATTCGAGCTGCAGTCATGGTGGAGATGCTCCCTAGGGTGTGCTGATCGGGTTGTCTGACAAGCGGATTGGGCCGGTCGCCGGCGCCGCGATCAGGCGGCGCTGGCGATGTAGTCGACCGCGTCCTGCACGGTCTTCAGGCCCTTGACGTCCTCGTCGGGGATCCGCACCCCGAACCGCTCCTCGGCGTTGACGACGATCGTCATCATCGACAACGAGTCGATCTCAAGGTCCTCCGCGAAGGACTTCGCCAGTTGAACCTCGGCCGGCGCGATGCCGGTCTCCTCGTTGACGATCTCGGCGAGTCCGCTGAGGATGTCGGTTTTCTGAAGTGCCATGGTGTTTCTCCGTTTCCTGTGATGGTTGTGCTTCGGTGGGTACTTCGGTTGGTGCGCTCGCCCGGTGGTGCCGGTCGAGAGGTGTGGTGGTCGGCGTGGTCAGGGCAGCGTCACGACTTGGGCCGCGTATGCCAGTCCGGCGCCGAATCCGATCTGCAGGGCGAGATCGCCGGAGCGGGCCTGCCCCTCGTCCAGAAGACGCTTGGCCGCCAACGGAATCGAGGCTGCCGAGGTATTGCCCGCATCGGCGATGTCCCGGGCGATGTGGACGTGCTCGGGCAGTTTGAGTTGCTTGGCCAAGGCGTCGATGATCCGCATGTTGGCCTGGTGGGGGAGGAACACGGCCAGATCGTCGGGCGACACCCCGGCGGCCGTCATCGCCTCGCGGGCCACCGGCGCCATGGCCCAGACCGCCCAGCGGAACACGCTTTGGCCGGCCATGACCAGGTTGGGCCACTCGGGGCGGTCCACGTCGCGGAGCTCCGTCCAGGGCACCCGCTGCTGGATGACCTGCCACTGGTCACCGGCCGAACCCCACACGGCCGGGCCGATGCCGGCGGCGGCCGCCGGTCCGACGATCGCCGCCCCGGCTCCGTCGGCGAAGATGAACGCCGAACCACGATCGGTGAAATCCGTGAAATCAGTGAGCTTTTCGACGCCGACGACCAGGACGTAGGTGGCGGTCCCACAACGCACCAGGTCGTTGGCCAGTGACATCGCGTAGCAGTACCCCGCACACGCCGCACCCAGATCGAAGGCCGCAGCCGTCACCCCGAGCCGCCCGGCGAGCATGGCCGCGGCGGCCGGCGTCTGGTAGGGGTGGGTGATCGTCGCGACGATCACGCAGTCGAGGAGTCCGGCCGGGATGCCGGCGTGGTCGAGGGCCTGCCGGGCGGCGGACTCGGCCATGTCGACGACGCTCTCCTGCGGGCCCGCAAACCGCCGGTTGACGATCCCGGACCGCTCTTGGATCCACGCGTCGGTCGAGTCGATGGCCTGGCAGATCTCGTCGTTGCCGACGATCCGTTCGGGTCGATACCCCCCGATTCCGAGGATCCGGGCATGGCCGGCCGGTCCGGGGGCCCCGGCGATGACCGCGGGGCCGGCGAGGTTCGGCACCGGTCAGACCGCCGGGTCGAGCCGGGCGAGGGGCTGGCCGGGGGCTACTTCCGAGCCGTCGGCGACGAGCCACTCCAGGACTTGCGCGCTCTCCGGGGCCGCAATCCCGTGACGCGCGTGCAGCGAGATGACGCTGGCGAGCTGCTCCCCGCGGGCGACGGTGCTGCCCACCTGAGGACGGGTGACGCGGACGGTCCCACGGCGCGGCGAGATGACGAGGCTGTCGTTCTCGGCGTCCGCAGTGGCGGAGGGCAGGCCGTGCTCCGCGATCATCCGGTGAGCGGCGACCAGATCCTCGGGGGTCTTCAGGGCCAGCAGTTCGACGCCCGGCATCGCCCGCTTGGCCAGGCCGACGAGGGTTCCGGCGGGCGGTACTTCGATCAGGCCGGTGATCCCCAGGTCCACGAGGGTGTCCATGACCAGGTCCCACCGGACCGGGTTGGACACCTGCCGGACGATCCGTCCGAGGACGTCGCGTCCTTGGTTGACGACAGCGCCATCTGCGTTGGAGATCAACGGGATCCGCGCATCGTGGGTGCTGATGGCGGAGCTGTGACGGCCCAGCTGTTCGACGGCGGGGGACATGTGATGAGTGTGGAAGGCGCCGGCGACCGGCAACGGGATGACCCTGGCCTTGGCCGGGGGAGCGGCGGCGAGGGCCGCAAGCTGTTCGGTGGTGCCGGCGGCGACGACCTGCCCGGCGCCGTTGGCGTTGGCGGCGGTGAGGCCCAGGTCCGCGAGCGTGCGCTCGACCTCCGCCGGGGAACCGCCGAGCACGGCACTCATCCCGGTCTCGGCCGTGGCCGCGGCCTTGGCCATCTCCCGCCCGCGAGCGCCGACGAAGGCGATGGCCTGTTCGGCGGTGACGACGCCGGCGGCGGCGGCCGCGGTGATCTCGCCGACACTGTGACCCGCACCGAAACTCACCTGCCGGAAACCCTGCGAAGGACGATCGAACAGCGCCAACAGGGAGAGCAGACCCGCCCCCACGAGCAGTGGCTGGGCGACCGCCGTGTCGCGGATGGTCGCGGCGTCGGACTCGGTGCCGTGGGCCACCAGGTCGGTTCCGGCGCACACCGAGAGCCACTCCAAGCGGTTGTGGAAGCCGGGCAACTCCAACCACGGAGCCAGGAAGCCGGGGGTTTGCGAGCCCTGTCCAGGGCAGACGATTGCGAGCACGTATCCAGGTTCTCGATCATCGGCGCCGGACGACGTACCCGACGATCACGAAGTTCGAGGTCCGATTTTGTAGGTGATCTACAAAACGGTTGAACCCACCTCGGTGAGCCGCTCGTATGCCAGAGCGAGCGTTACCGCCAGGGCGTCCCGTGGGTCGTGCAGGTCGTACCCCGTCAGATCGGCGATTCGACCCAGCCGATAACGCACCGTGTTGGGATGGACGAAGAGCAGTCTGGCGGTCTGTTCGAGCGAGCGACCGCAGTCGAGGAACGCGGCGGCCGTGGCGAGCAGGTCGGCCCGAGCTGGGGTCTGTAGGGTGCGCACGATGCGCTCCACGAGGAGTCGGCGCGCGATCGGGTCGTCGTCGAGAGCTCGTTCCGGCAGCAGTTCCTCGGAGTGGACCGGTCGTGGGGCATCCGGCCAGGCCGGCGCCGCCGACAGACCGAGGAGCGCCGATCTCGCCGACTCCCTCGCGTCCACCAGATGGGCCACGGTGGGGCCGATCACGATCGGGCCGCTGCCGAAGAAGCCGGCCGTGTCCGCGATCGCCTTGGCCACCTCGGCCGGTCGAGTCTCGCCGGTGCTGCCGACCACGACCACCAGCCGATCCCGTTGGACCCCGACGAGGCAGCGCAGACCCGACCGCGCCAGGACGCGGCGCAGGTCGTCGACGAGGGCTTCCATCGTTGGGTTTTGGGCCACGCCGGCCACCACGGTGACACCCGAGACGTCCGTCCAGCCGAGCGCGGCGGCCCGCGAGCCGAGCGAGTCCTCGCCCTCGCCGCGCGAGAGGGCGTCGACCACGAGATCCTCGAGTCTGGCATCCCAGGCGCCGCGCGCCTCGGCGGCCAGGGCATACACCTCGGCGGCCGCGAAGGCGATCTCGCGCGAGTACCTGAGGACGGCCTCACGCACGGCCGCGGCGTCGCTCTCGGCGGCGAGTTCGGTGGTGCCGGTCTCGACGACGTCGACGACCGAGCGGATCAGGTCGAGGGTTTGCTGCAAGGTGATCGAGCGGGTCAGTTCACGAGGCGCGGTACCGAAGACGCTCGCCGCCGCCGGGTCGGTCGTCCCGCGGCCCTTGAACCACGCGATGAACTGAGCGATCGCCGCCTGCGCGACCAAGCCCACCCAGGCGCGGTCGGCGGCCGGCAGTCGCCGGTACCACTCGTGGACCTCCATGCTGGATGCCGCTCGGGTCGCCAGGTCACCGCTGGCGCGCTCGATGCGTCGCACCGTTCCCGCGGAGACGACGAATCGGCCGCGGGCTACGGCGGAGCGGATCATCGCGCCATCGTAGTTGTGGTCTCCGTAGTTGTGGCATTCGTGGTGTGCCATCCGTAGTTGTGGCATCCCGACAACGGGACGCTTCCGAGTGGCACCCCGCTAGAGTGTCCGGGTGACCGTGCGTCGGGTGATGGGGACCGAGACCGAGTACGGCATCTCCGTGCCGGGGGACCCCGGCGCCAACCCGATCGTGTTGTCCGCGCACGTCGTCAGCTCGTATGCCGCCAAGCACGGCATCCGGCCACGTCGCGCGGCGTGGGACTACTACGGCGAGGACCCGCTGGCCGATGCGCGGGGCTGGACGTTGCAGCGCTGGCAGGCCGACGACAGCCAACTGACCGACGATCCGACCACGACGAATATCGTGCTCACCAACGGCGCGCGGTTCTACGTCGACCACGCCCACCCGGAGTACTCCTCGCCCGAGGTCACCAATCCGCTGGACGCGGTCCGGTGGGATCGCGCCGGTGATCTCATCGCCCTGGAAAGCGTGCGACTGCTGGCCGACGCACCGGGGTTGCCGGCGGTCAATCTCTACCGCAACAACACCGACGGCAAGGGCGCCAGCTACGGCGCCCACGAGAACTACCTCACCTCACGTGAGGTCCCGTTCGCCGACATAGCCGCCGCGCTGATCCCGTTCTTCGCCGCCCGGCAGGTGTTGTGCGGTGCGGGACGGGTGGGCATCGGTCAGGACTCTCGACGCCCGGGGTTTCAGATCAGCCAGCGGGCCGACTTCTTCGAGACCCGCATCGGTCTGGAGACCACCTTGCGCCGCCCCATCGTCAACACCCGCGACGAACCCCACGCCCACCACGAGCTCTATCGGCGGCTGCACGTCATCGTCGGCGATGCGAACACCTTCGACGTGCCCAACCTGCTCAAGACCGGCCTGACCGCCCTGGTCCTCGGGCTGGTCGAGAGCGGGCGGGTTCCGGTCGGTCTGGAGCTGGCCGACCCGGTCCGGGCCATGCACGATTTCTCGCATGACGTGACCTTGCGGGCGACCGCGCCGACCGAGGACGGCCGACGGGTCGGCGCCCTGGACATCCTCAGGGCCCATCTGGAGGCCATCGAGGCCCTGCTGGCCGACCCACCCGCACCCGACCCCGTCCCCGAGCAGACCCGGCTCGTCGTCGACCTCGCGCACGAACTCACCGACCGGCTGGCCGCCGACCCGGCTCAATGCGCCGGGGAACTGGAATGGGTGGCCAAACTCCAACTCCTCCAGGGCTACCGCGATCGCGACGGCCTGGATTGGACCCACCCACGGCTGGCGGCCATCGACATCCAGTGGGCCGACATCCGACCGGAGAAGGGGATCGCCCGGCAGCTGGAGGCACGCGGCCGGGTCCGTCGCCTGGTCGACGACGCCGAGGTCCTGACCGCCGCTGCCCACCCCCCGACGGACACCCGCGCATGGTTCCGCGGCGAGTGCCTGCGCCGGTACGGCGACGCGGTGGCGGCGGCCTCGTGGGATTCGGTGGTCTTCGACGAACCCGGGCGCGCCGAGTACCGGCGGGTGCCGCTGCTCGAACCCGAACGGGGCACGCGCAGCCAGGTGGGTGACCTGCTGGACGAGTGCCCGGACGTGCACACGCTGTTGACGAGGCTGGCCACCGATCCCGCCTGACGCCGGTTCCGCGTAGGGTCGTATCCGGCACGAACCCGCCCGCCGGGCCTCGACAACCCGCGCGGGCACACCGTCGGTCGTGTGCACAGTTAACGGAGGAACCATGCCCGGTCAGGAACAACTGCGGCCGCAACGCCGCGAGCCCGACGCCCCGCCCGCCGCCGATCCGCCGCCGGCCGCCGCCGCACCGACCCGTCAGGTGAGCGACGCCTCGATCGACTCCGTGCTCGACGAGATCGACCTCGTCCTGGAGACCAATGCGGAGGAGTTCGTTCGCGGTTTCGTCCAGAAGGGCGGCCAGTGACCCCCGGTATGCCGGGGCGGGCTGCTCGCCCGGGCTCACCGGGAAGTCTCGACCCGGCATACCTGACCCCCGGGTCGTCGTCGTTCCTCGATTTCGTGGGGGAGCACCGCCCCGAGATCCTCCCGAACGGCCGGGCTCTGGCCGGTGCGGGCTCGCTCGAGGCTCCGCACGGCACGACGATCGTCGCCCTGAGTTACGACGGGGGCGTCCTGATGGCCGGGGATCGGCGGGCGACGATGGGCAATGTCATCGCCAATCGCGACATGGAGAAGGTCTTCGCCACCGACGAGTACTCGGTCGTGGGGATCGCGGGGACGGCCGGGGTCGCGGTCGAGATCGTCAAGCTCTACCAGGTCGAACTCGAGCACTACGAGAAGATCGAGGGCGCGCTGATGTCCCTCGACGGCAAGGCGAACCGGCTGGCCTCGATGATCCGCGGCAACCTGGGTCTGGCGATGCAGGGCCTGACGGTGGTCCCGCTCTTCGCCGGCTTCGACCTGGGCCGGCGGGTCGGGCGGATCTTCTCCTACGACGTGACCGGCGGATGCTACCCCGAGCACAACCACCACAGCGTCGGCTCGGGCTCGTTCTTCGCGCGCGGCTCGATGAAGAAGCTGTGGCATCCGCGTCTGGATGAGGCGGGCGCGGTCCGGGTGGCGATGGAGGCGCTCTACGACGCCGCGGACGACGACTCGGCCACCGGCGGGCCCGACCTGTCCAGACGGATCTGGCCCACCGTCGCCGTCGTCGACGAATCCGGGACCAGGTTCGTCGCCGAGGACGTGTTGGCGCAGGTCGTCGAAGAGGTCGTCGCCGAGCGCCGCGAGAACCCCGGGGGTGGGTTGTGAGTATGCCGTTCTACGTGCCGCCCGAGCAGGTCATGAAGGACCGGGCGGACTTCGCGCGTAAGGGAATCGGCCGGGGCCGCAGCGTCGTGGTGGCCAGTTACGACCAGGGCATCGTCTTCGTGGCGGAGAACCCGTCCAAGACGCTGCACAAGATCTCCGAGATCTACGACCGGATCGGGTTCGCAGCGGTCGGCAAGTACAACGAGTTCGAGAATCTGCGGGTCGCCGGGGTTCGGTATGCCGATCTGCGGGGCTACTCCTACGACCGCTCCGACGTGACGGCCCGGGGCCTGGCCAATGCCTACGCCCAGACCCTGGGGACGGTGTTCACCCAGGAGTCCAAGCCGTACGAGGTGGAGATCGTGGTCGCCGAGGTCGGCTATGAGCCCGCCGGCGATCAGATCTACCGGCTGACCTATGACGGATCGGTGGCCGACGAGCGCGGCTTCGTCGTGATGGGTGGGGACAGCGAGCGGTTGCAGGGGGCGATGGGCCGACTGTGGAGCCCGCTGCTGACTCTTGCCGATGCGTTGCGGGCCGCTGTGCAGGTGCTGTCCACCGATGCCGAGGGCGGGACTCGCGAGGTCGGCCCCGATCAGCTGGAGGTGGCGATCCTGGACCGGACCAGACCCCGCCGCACGTTCCGTCGGATCACCGGTCAGCTCTTGCGGTCGCTGCTCAGTCGCGACGATCCGGTGAACGAGGCACCGGACGACAAGCCCCCGCCCGCCCATCACGACACCGCGGACAAGGCGGCCGGCGAGCACGGCGAGCACGACGAGCACGCCGACAAGCGAGAGCACGGACCGCACGACGAGCATGGCGGCGCCGGCGCATGAACCGGCGGATCTTCGGGATCGAAACCGAATACGGGGTCACCTGCACCAATGCCGGGACGCGGCGGATGACACCGGACGAGGTCTCGCGCTACCTGTTCCGTCGGGTGGTGGCGTGGGGGCGGAGCTCGAATGTGTTCTTGGGCAATGGTTCTCGCCTGTACCTCGACGTCGGGGCGCACCCGGAGTATGCCACGGCCGAATGCGACGACGTCCGTCAACTGATCGCCCAGGACACGGCGGGTCAGCTCATCATCGAGGGCCTGGTCGCCGACGCCCAGGACGCGATCGACGCCGAGGGCATCGAGGGCACCGTCTACGCCTTCCGCAACAACACCGACTCGGCCGGCAACTCGTACGGCTGTCACGAGAACTACCTCGTGGGTCGGGAGGCGTCCCTCCTCAAGGTGACCGATGCCCTGGTCCCCTTCCTCATCGCCCGGCAACTGTTGTGCGGCGCCGGCAAAGTCCTGCATACCCCGCACGGCGCGCGCTACTGCGTCAGTCAGCGCTCGGAGCACATCTGGGAGGGCGTCTCGTCGGCGACAACCCGGTCCCGGCCGATCATCAACACCCGCGACGAACCGCACGCCGACGCCGAGCGCTACCGGCGCCTGCACGTCATCGTGGGGGACACCAATATGTCCCAGACGACGACCGCGCTGAAGGTGTGCAGTGCCGACCTGGTGCTTCGTCTCGTCGAGTCCGGGGTCGCGCTGCCGGACTTCCGTCTGGAGCAACCCATCCGGGCGATCCGGCAGATCAGCGACGATCCGACCGGTCGGGCGGTCGTCAAGCTCCAGGCCGGCGGGACGGTCAGCGCCCTGGACATGCTCTACGCCTATCTCGACGAGGTCCGCGCCTTCGTGGAGCGGGAGGGAGCGCCGACGCCGCTGCACGCCGGCAGCATCGACCTGTGGGAGCGCACCCTGATCGCGGTTGAGACCGGTCGCCTGGCCAAGGTGGGGACCGAGATCGACTGGGTCATCAAGAAGCGTCTCGTCGAGGCGTATGCCGCGCGCCATGGGCTTGCGCTCGGTGACGCCCGGATCGCCCAGCTCGACCTGGCATACCACGACGTCACCCGCGATCGGGGACTGTTCCACCTCCTCGAACGACGCGGACAGGCGGCGACCGTCATCGGCGAAGACGAGGCCCTGGCGGCTAAAGACGTGCCGCCGCAGACGACACGGGCCAAGCTCAGGGGAGACTTCGTGCGTGCCGCCACGGAAGACCGCCGCGACTTCAGCGTCGACTGGGTGCACCTGAAACTCAACGACGTCAACCAGCGGACCGTCCTGCTGCGCGATCCGTTCTCCAGTTCCGATGCGCGGGTCGACCGTCTGCTCGACCTCACAGCTGAGCCGCCTATCCTTCCGGAGCCGGCCTCCGGTTCATCGGATTCCTCCTCGAAAGGCACATCGTGACCCCTCGACGCCCCCAGCCCCATCCCGTGGTGGGCAGGTCCGCCGCTGCCGCGGCTCTCGTCTTGGCCCTGGCCGGCCTGGGTGCGTGTTCGGCCTCTCCGGGCACCGGCTCGCCGACGTCTGGGACGGTCGCACCCACCCTGCGGACGCCGGACCCGGTCGCGGACAAGGCCGCGCTGGACGCCGTCACGGTCACCGGGACCGGAGCCGACACGGCCCCCACCGTCTCCGGAACGCCCGTGGCGGTCGGCGGCACCACGCTGCGGGTCCTCACGGAGGGCTCGGGCCCGGTCGCCACCGACAAGGACACCGCCGGCGTGCGCATCGTCATCGTCAACGGCACGAGCGGCAAGGTGCTCGACTCGACGTACCAGGCGGTGACCAAGGAGGTTCGCCTAAGGCTCGGCGACCCGACGCTGCTCAAGGGCCTGGCGACGGCCATCAAGGGCCAGAAGCAGGGCTCGGTCGTGTTGGCCGCCATCGCACCCGCGGACGCCTTCGGCCCGCAGGGGAACGCCCAGATCGGGCTGGCCGGGACCGACACCCTGTTGGCCGTCGTCGACGTGCGCACGCTCAGCCGTCCGGTCACGGTGTCCGGTCCGATGACCCAGGCGGGCGCCGGTCTGCCGACCGTGGCGATGAACGGGGCCGTTCCCACCATCACGATGCCCAAGGCCACGCCGCCGACGGACCTGGTCGTCAAGGACCTCATCACCGGGACCGGTGCGGTCACCAAGGCCGGTCAGGTCATCGATGCGTACTACACCTTGGCGCGTTGGCGCGACGGGAAGCAGTTGGAGACCTCGTTCGGCAAGTCTCCGATCCAGTTCCCGGTCGGCATGGCCAGTCTCGGCAAGACCCCGGGGGGCATCGCGGCCTGGGACAAGGGCCTGGTCGGTCAGAAGATCGGCTCGCGGGTGCTCCTCGTCGTGCCGCCGAAGGACGGCTACGGCAGCCAGGGCCAGGGCGCGGACATCTCCGGGACCGACACGCTCGTCTTCGTCGTCGACATCGTGGACGCCGGCTGACGCCGAGCCGGGCATGATGGGGAGCGACACCTGCCGAGAAGGGACGCCGAATGCCGTGGGACCCCAGCCGCACCAAGCCCGAGATCGATTTCCCCGGCGGCGAGCCGCCGGCCGAGTTGGTGGTCACCGACCTCATCGTCGGTGACGGCGCCGAGGCGGCCACCGGGGATGTGGTGTCCGCGCACTATGTGGGCGTGGCCTTCTCCACCGGGGAGGAATTCGACTCGTCGTGGAACCGTGACGAGCCGCTCGACTTCCCGGTGGGCCGCGGCCGGGTGATCCGCGGCTGGGACGAGGGGATCCCCGGGATGCGCGTCGGTGGCCGGCGCCAACTCGTCATCCCGGCACATCTGGCATACGGGGATCGAGGTGCCGGCAATGTCATCGCACCGGGGGAGACGCTCATCTTCGTCGTCGACCTGGTCGACGTGAAGGCCACTCGAGCGTGAGCTCGGCCGGGTGGGGATGACGGCGATGACGGGGATGTCCGCCGCGGCCTCGGCCAAGACCGAACGGCTGCTCAATCTGGTCATCGCGCTGTTGAGCACGCGGGTCCCGATCTCCAAGGAGCGGATCCGGCAGGCGGTTCCGCAGTACCAGAGCACGGCGTCGGTCGAGGCGTTCGACCGGATGTTCGAGCGGGACAAGGACGAGTTGCGCGAACTCGGGATCCCGTTGGTGACCGCCCAGGTCGACCCGTTGCTCGACAACGACCTCGGCTACCGCATCGACCGGCGCCAGTACGCGCTGCCGCCGATCGCCTTCGAGGCCGACGAGATCGCCGCGCTCGCCCTCGCGGGCCGGGCGTGGGCGCAGGCGACGCTGGCCGGCCCCGCGGCCGGAGCCCTGCGCAAGCTGCGAGCCGCCGGGGTCGAGGTGGACGAGGGGGCGCTGCTCGGAATCGATTCGCGGGTCCGGACCAGCGAACCGGCCTTCGAACCCCTGCGCAAGGCGATGCGAGACCGGCAGGAGGTCCGGTTCGTCTACCGGCGTCCGGGGGGGCAGGCCACGGAGCGTCGTGTTCAACCGTGGGGTCTGGTGAGTCGGCGCGGGCATTGGTATCTCACGGCATACGACACAGACCGGGGGGACCAACGGGTCTTCCGGCTGGCGCGGATCGAGGGGCCGGTGCGGACCCGGGGGAAGGCCGGGGCGTATGCCGTCCCCCCCGATCACGAACCGCGCGTGCTGGTGGACTCCGACGCGCCCGTGACGACGAGGACGGCGACGCTGAAGGTGCGCAGTGGGGCGGCTCATTCGGTGCGCGCGAGTGGGGCCGGCGAGGTCGACCTCGGCGATGGCTGGGTTCGCGTCGAGGTGGACTTCCACGACGTCGGACGCTTCGCCGACGATCTCGCGTGGTACGGGCCCGACGTCGTGGTGGAGTCGCCGGCGTCCTTGCGTGCGCAGTTGCGGGAGCGGTTCGGCAGGGTCGTGGCGGCGCATGGGGGAACGCCGTGACCGCACCGGAATCCGCGACGGAGCGCTTGGGCCGGTTGTTGGCGTTGGTGCCGTGGTTGGTGCAACGGCCGGGCGTTCCGCTGGGCGAGGCCGCCTCCGCGTTCGGGGTGACCGAAGACCAGTTGGTCGCCGACCTGCAGTTGTTGTTCGTCTGCGGTACGCCGGGGCACCTGCCGGATGACCTCATCGAGGCGGAGTGGGAGGACGGGTTCGTCTACCTCGGCAATGCCGACGCGATCGCCCAACCGCTGCGGCTGTCGGTGGACGAGGCCGTCACGCTCATCGTCGGGCTGCGCACGATCGCGGCGGCGCCGGGGGTCCGAGACGCCGTGGATCGGGCGTTGGCCAAGCTGGAATCGGCAACGGCGGGGCTGGCGCCGGGAGAGACCCGAACCCTCCAGGTCGACATCGACCCCGGCGACCACCGCTTGGCCGCCGCCCGCGAGGCGATCGATGCGCGTCGGCGGGTTCGGTTGCGGTACTTCGTGCCGCGCCGTGACGAGGTGACCGAACGCGACGTGGACCTCATCCGGGCGGTCAACCTGGACTCGCACTGGTACCTGGAGGGGTACTGCCACCTGGCGTCGGACACCCGACTGTTCCGGGTGGATCGGATCGAGCAGATCGACGTTCTCGATGTGCCGGGGGAGCCGCCGGCCGGGGTCCAGCCGCGCGATCTGGCTGCGGGGACCTTCGTGGCCCGCGACACCGACACGCTCGTGGTCCTGTTGGCCGATGCGGACACGTCGTGGTTGGCGGACTATTACCCCACCGACGGCGTCGAGGCGCTCCCGGACGGGTCAACGCGGGTGACGTTGCGGGTGGCCGACGTGGAGTGGATCACCCGCCTGGTGGTACGGCTCGGCGGCCACGCCCGGGTGATCTCGCCGCCGGAGGTCATCGAGGCGGTCCACCGGCGAGCGGCGGCGGCGCTGGCGGCGTACGCGGAGTCCGATCACTCGTAGGCCTGTCGCGCTATCGCCGCGCCA
>JBDIAR010000018.1:0-27962 GCA_039812545.1 Dermatophilaceae bacterium
CATCTGGCACGATGTGCCGGTGAGCGAGGAACAGAAGAAGTCGCCGAGCCGGGCCAAGCCGGCCTCCCAGGAGTTCCGGGCCTTCGTGGCGCAGGGCTGGGCGCCACGATCGCCGGAGCTACCCGAACTAAGCGAGGCCGCCTCGTATGCCGCGCCCCGCCGGACCGCGTTGGCCGCCCGGTTCCCCGGCGAACGGCTCGTCATCCCCGCCGGCGGCCTGAAGGTGCGCAGCAACGACTGCGACTACGTGTTCCGGCCGCACAGCGCGTTCGCCCACCTGACCGGTCTCGGCGGGGATCGAGAGCCCGATGCGGTGCTCGTGCTCGAACCCACCGACGACCACGGGGGCCACGAGGCGGTCCTCTACTTCCGGCCGCTGGCCGACCGGGACACCGAGGAATTCTTCGGCGACGCCCGCTACGGCGAGTTCTGGGTCGGATCCCGCCCCACCCTGGCGTCGATGACCGCCGAGACCGGCCTGACCGCCCGGCACATCGACGAATACGCGAATGCCGTGGGTAAAGACGCGGGGGTCGTCGGCATACGGATCATCCGCGACGCGGACCGGACCCTGGCCACCCAACTCGACCAGATCAGGGCCGCCGCGGGGGCCTTCGTCACCGAGTCCGCCACCACCGAGGCCGCCACCACCACCGAAGAAGTCGCCACGACCGAGCAACTCGACGACGAGCTCGCGGCATACGCCTCGGTCATGCGGATGACCAAGGACGAGTGGGAGGTCGGGCAGATGCGCTCGGCCATCGACGGGACCCGGCGCGGGTTCGAGGCGGTCATCGCCGACCTGCCAGAGGCGGTCCGCCGCGGCCGCGGGGAGCGTTGGGTGGAGGGGGTGTTCGGCCTGCACGCACGGCACCACGGCAACGGCATCGGGTACGACTCGATCTGCGCCAGCGGCGACCACGCCAACACCCTGCACTGGATCAAGAACACCGGCGAGATCCGGCCCGGCGACCTGCTCCTGCTCGACGCCGGCGTCGAGGTCGACTCACTGTTCACCGCGGACATCACCCGCACCCTGCCGGTCAGCGGCACCTTCAGCCCGGCCCAGCGCGAGATCTACGACGCCGTGTATGCCGCTCAGCAGGCGGGAATCGCCGCAGTCAAGCCGGGCAACAAGTTCTCCGACATCCACGACGCCGCGATCCGGGTCATCGCCGAGCACCTCCACCGCTGGGGGCTGTTGCCCGAAGGAATCGACGTCGAGGCCACCTTGGACGCCGATCACGGCCAGTACCACCGGCGCTGGATGGTCCACGGCACCAGTCACCACTTGGGCATCGACGTCCACGACTGCGCGCTCGCCACCCGCGAGGAGTACCTCGACGCCGAGTTGCGTCCCGGGATGATCCTCACCGTCGAACCCGGCCTCTACTTCAAGGCCGACGACCTGCTGGCCCCGGAACGGTTCCGGGGCAACGGGGTTCGCATCGAGGACGACGTGCTGGTCACCGACGACGGCTGCGAGGTGCTGTCCGCCGCGATCCCGAGTACGGCCGACGACGTCGAGGCCTGGATCGCCCGGATCCGATCGGGCGCCGGCGACTGAGGCCGCCGGCGGACCGAGCTCAGGGCCGGCCGGCTCATGGCAGCGCGGGCGCCACGGCCTTGATCGCCGCCACGACCGCCGACCCGTCCGGGGCCTGTAGCTGTATCCCCAGCACCTCCGGCCGGCAGCCGGGCAGCACGTCGACGTAGACCGAACCGCCGTTCGCGTAGTCCATCGCCACCCGGTACGACGTCGGCCGGATCTTGCCGCCGTCCGGCCCCTGGCAGGTCTGCGACCCCGGCGTGCCGGGCAGGGCCCGTAGCGCCCGGAGCACCGGCCCCGCCTGGTCGGCACTGAGGCGGACGCTCGGCTGAACCGGCTGCTGGTCGGTCGAGCTCACCGCCGTGTTCGGGTCGTATGCCGGTGTCGCGCAGATCGTGACGGTCACCGGTTCGCCGGGCGCCAGCGAGTCCTCTTGCCCCTTCTGTCCGTATGCCGCCCGTGGGTAGCACCCGGTCGTGCGGGCGTTCAGCGCGGCCGTCCCCAGCCAGGTCCGGCTCGCGAAGGCCGAGGCGAACACCTCGCCGTAGCCGGACGAGGAGGTGTACTCCCCGTTGGTCGATCCGTCGCAGTGGTTCGGCTCGACGTCGGCGCGCACCCAGACGACGCCACCGGCATACTCCAGACCGAGCAGGTATGCCGTGCGACCCCCGCCGATCATTGTGCACGTCCGCGGGACGCCGCTGTCCCGAGGCGCGGTGGCGAGGTCGGTGGCGAGCGTCGCAAGCCCGGAGGACAGCACGGTGCGACCCCACAACACGCCACCCGACGGCGGGACCGGGATCGGGTAGGGGCGGGCACCGGGCGGCGCGGTGTTCGGGCCCACGACGACCGGGTCGACCGGGAAGCGGCAGATCACCGCGGCGGCGGGTGCACCGGCGGGAACCAGCCCGGTCGGAGACGCCAGCCTGTTTGCCGGTTTCGGGACCCAGGAGAAGTCGCCGACGGGGACGCTCGTCGGACACTGCGGATGCCCGTCGGCGATGTTCCCGGACGGCTTGGCCGTGGGCCCGGATCCCACCGGGGTCTGCGGCGGGTCGTCCGGCTGCACCTTGACGGCCACTCCCGAAGATCCCGGCGAACTCCCGGAGGAAGGCGGGGCCGGCTCGATGGTCCCGATCGCTCCCACCCCCTGGGTCGGGGGCAGCGGGGGCACGACGCGACGGTCGTCGCCGCGCGTCCCGATGACGACCGCGGTCACGATGCCCGCGGTCGCGAGGGTGGCGACGGCCACGGCCGCGACCCTGGTCCGGGTCGAGCGGGCCAGTCCGGAGACCGAGTTCTCGGTGCTGCCGTTCGGTGGCGGCTCTTGCTGGCTCATGCGGCACTCCTGCGGTCGATGCCCGTGCGGCTCGGTGATCCTGTCAGTCCTGGAACCACCTGATCACCGCCCGGGTTGCACGACGCCGCGCGCCGGTCCCGCTGGGCCGGAACACCTCCGAACCGCGTAGATCGGTGGGCGCGCCAGTCACCAGGTGAGGATGTTCGGCGCCGGCAGACCCTTGAAAACGGAGTCGACGGTGACCAGCACAGCCCTCTCGTGGATGGCCTGCGCGGCGAGGAGGCGATCGAAGGGATCTCGGTGCTCCCAACCCATCGTCCCGGCGGTGATCGCAGGTCCGCTCGTGAGGTCGAGCTCGAGCGCTCCGATGTCGGACATCCGCCGCGACCAATCCGCGAGTAATCCGACGTCCACGAGCTTGCCCAATCGAGTCTTCGTCGCAACCTCCATCGCCGAGACGGACGAGACGAGGAGCTCGGCCTCTCGGTCGGCCAGCCGGTCACGGATCGCTACAGGGACCCGGCTCGGTTCGCCGATGAGCCAGAGAACGACGTGGGTGTCGAGGAGGTACCTCACTCCCACGCGGCCACCTCATCCTCGGGGAGCGGCTCGTCGAAGTCGTCGGGGACGACGAACTCCATCGAGCCGAACTGCCGGGCCGCCGGCGCCGACACGGGCACGAGCCTGGCGACCGGCCTGTCCCCGCGCAGGATCGTCACCTCGCCGCCCTCCTCAACCTCGTGCAGGAGACGCGATAGGTGCGTCTTGGCCACCTGAACCGTATAGCTGCTCATCCGCCCAGTCTGGTTGACCAAGTCACCTTGGTCAACTTTTGCCGGTCAGCGCCAGCGGCCGGTCGCGAGAACGGCCTGCAGTCGATCGGCGGGCAGGGCGACCGAGGTCGTCGAATAGCCGATCGTGAACCCGCCGCAGGCATCGGTCATCCCGACCCACGCATCCGAACCGTCGGCATACCGCAGATGAAGCAGGTAGCGCGCCGGGTTCGCCGAGCCGCTGGATGGTGGGCTGGGTGGGCTGGGTGGGCTGGGGCACGGCCGCGGCGCGGCCGTCGGCAGCGCGTTGAGGTCCGTGGCGATGGCGCCGAGGCCCGCCCTGATCTCGACCGAACGCGCCAAGGTCAAGGTGCCGGGGACCCCCGCGACGCCGGTATAGCTGCACAGCCGAGCCGCGGCCGGCGTGCTGGTGGGCACCAACCGACCGGCGGAGGTCGACGTCCCGAGCGGCACCCACGAGGCGTCGGTCCCGGAGATCAGCGGCGGGCAGTCCGGGGCGCCGGCGACCTGCGGCTGCGGCTGCTGGGCTCCGCCCTCGGCGTCTGCCGAGGCGTCCTTCGGGGCGCTCTGCACGCGATCGTTCTCCCGAGACGCGGCACCGGCCGAGGCCGTCGACGTGGACGAGTTCCCGCCCTGCGTCAGGATCGCCCAGGACACCGGGGCGACGACCGCCATCACGACGAGGGCACCGGCGGCCCGGCGGCGGGCGTCGCGGCGGGCCCGCACCCCACGGGCGACGCTGTCGACGGAGACCCCGTCGCCCACCTCCGACGCGGAGGCGCGCAACCGGCGGACCACCGGGTCGACTTCGTCGGACATGTCAGGGCCTCCCCTCGTCGTCGCCGAGGTAATCCCGAAGCTTGGCCAACCCGCGGGCCGATTGACTCTTCACGTTGCCCTCACTGGTCCCCACGATGCGGGCGACCTCCTCGACCGACAGGTCGTCGACATAGCGCAGCACGACGATCTGGCGCTGTCCGCGTGGCAGTCGGGCCAGTGCGGCGGCGAGGACCATCTTGTCCTCGACCGCGCGCTCGCCCGAGCGTTCGGAGACGGCCGCCACCCCGGAGCCGGCCAGCGAGGCGGCACTGCGCCGTGGTTCCGGTAGGTCATCGGCGGGCATCTCCCCTCGCCACTTGCGACGCCACCACGAGTTCTGCAGGTGCACCATGGTCGTGCGCAGGTATGCCTCGGGATGGCCGTCGCGAATCTTCTCCCAGTGCGGCCAGGTGCGCACGAGAGCGGTCTGAACGAGGTCCTGCGCGAGGTGATGGTCCCCGGTGAGCAGATATGCGCTGTGCACGAGCGCGGGAGATCGCGCCGCAACGAACTCGGCGAAGCCCTCGGGCGCTGCGCTCGCCACGCATCCCTCCTTCGCCACCAGAACCGGCCGACCCGCCGAGCGGGTTGCACGCCCGCGGCACCGCGATCACGGTGGATCGACGGAACCGGCAGTACCCCCTACTGTGGCGCGTGCGGTGCGGGCGGCGGGGGCGGGGGCGCCGCCTGAGACGGTTGGGCGGGTTGCTGCACCGGATACCCGGAGATCAGGCCCTCCTTGACCAGGATGTCGCGGGCGGCCTGGGCGTGCTTGTGCTCGCAGAGCACCTCGTACTTGGTGGCCACGGTCTGGCTCACGGAGGTGAAGTCGCGGGCTCCGCGGGTGAAGGCATACCCCAGGGCGGACCAGATCATGCCGAACACCGCGCCGCTGAGCGCCGTGAACGCCATCAGGGTGAAACCGTCCTGGCGTTGTCCGAACATCGCGAACACCAGCCCGACGAAGAGCCCGAGCCACAACCCGCTCATCATCCCGGCGAGCAGCACCCGGCTCCAGGTCAGCCGTCCCGTTACCCGCTCCAGTTGCTTGAGTTCGGTCCCCACGATGAGGCAATTCTGAACCGGGAACTGGGCGTCGGACAACGCGTCGACGGCTCGCTGGGCGGCGGCATACGTCTCGAAAGTCCCCAGCGACAGCGGGTACTCCAAGGCGATGGACGGGAAGCCCGGACGGGTGCCGCCAGGTCGGCCGGCCTGCATACTCATGACGCCATTCTCGCATCCGGGCGCGGGACAACTCGGACACGGCCGAGGACCGGCGCGGCGGAGTTGCTCACGCGGCGTTCACGAACGCCGCGCCCGGCATACTCAGCCCTTGAGCTTGTAGTCCTCCAGGAGACGACGGCCGATGATCATCCGCTGGATCTCGGCCGTGCCCTCGCCGATGAGCAGCATCGGCGCCTCGCGGTAGAGCCGCTCGATCTCGTACTCCTTGGAGTAGCCGTAGCCGCCGTGGATCCGGAAGGAGTCCTCGACGTTCTGCGCGCAGTACTCGGCGGCGAGGTACTTGGCCATGCCCGCCTCGAGGTCGTTGCGCTGGCCGGCGTCCTTCAGGCGTGCCGCCTTGACCATCATCTGGTGGGCCGCGTCGGCGCGGGTGGCCATCTCGGCGATCCGGAACAGCACGCCCTGGTGTTCGGCGATCTGCTTGCCGAAGGTCTCGCGCTGTTGGGCGTAGCGGATGCCGAGTTCGAAGGCCCGCATGCCGACGCCGCAGGCCCGAGCGGCCACGTTGACCCGGCCGACCTCGACGCCGTCCATCATCTGGTAGAAGCCCTTGCCCGGCTCGCCGCCGAGGATCTGGGAGGTGGTCGTCTTGTAGTTCTGCAGGACGAGTTCGGTGGTGTCGACGCCCTTGTAGCCCATCTTCTCGATCTTGCCGGGCACGGTCAGGCCGGGGGCGGTCTCGCCGAAGCCGGATTCCTTCTCGCACAGGAAGGTCGACATGTTGCGGTAGACGCTCTTCTCGCCGGTGTCGGTCTTGACGAGGACCGCGACGAGGTTCGACGAACCGCCGTTGGTGAGCCACATCTTCTGGCCGTTGATCACCCAGTCGTCGCTGTCGCCCTGCCGCACGGCCTTGGTACGGATCGCGGAGACGTCACTGCCGCAGCCGGGTTCGCTCATCGAGAAGGCGCCGCGGGTCTCGCCGGCCGCCATCTTCGGCAGGTACTTCTGCTTCTGCTCCTCGGTGCCGTGCTGGATGAGCATGTACGCCACGATGAAGTGGGTGTTGATGATGCCGCTGACCGACATCCAGCCGCGGGCGATCTCCTCCACGCACAGCGCGTAGGTGAGCAGGGACTCGCCCAGGCCGCCGTACTCCTCGGGGATCATCAGCCCGAAGATCCCCATCTCCTTCATCTGGTCGACGATCGCCTGCGGGTACTCGTCCGCGTGCTCCAACTCGTTGGCCACGGGGATGATCTGCTCCTCGACGAACTCGTGGACGAGTCCCAGAAGCTCTTGCTGGGTGTCGGTCAGGCCCTCGGTCGTCTGCAGGCGTCCCATGATGTGTATCGCCACCTCGTTGTCGCGGATATTCGGTTACTCGCGAGTATCCCAAGGTTCGGCGCAAATGACACCCCACCGGGTGCGTGGAGTTCGCCACGCCGTTACGTCAGGGCGCCGGCCGGTATGCCAGGTCGCGCAACTCGGGGACGACTCGGCTCGCGTCCAGCTCCGCGGCGATGTCGACGTCGCCGCCGAACCCGCGGGCGTCGAGTTCCCGCCCGCTCGCGCAGGCGTGCAGCGCGGCGCCGACGTCGTCGCAGATCCCCTGGTATGCCAGTGCCGCCGCCCGTGCCTCGGGGCTGACCGGCCCGATCCCGGCGCGGACGAGCTGGGTGACCACGGCGCCGGCGCCCCAGAGGTCCTCGACCGCGGGCCGCAGGGCGCCGTCCGGCCAGCGCTCCCCCGCCGCGACGATCCCGACGCTCGCCGTGGGATCGCGGTCGGACCGATCGGCGAGCACACCGGCGAGATGGTCGCCGACCGCCGCGGCGTTGCGCAGCGAGGCGGCATAGGTGCGCGCGCCGGAGGCGGCGAGCGCGAAGGAGAGGGTGGAGCCGTTCGGTGAGGGCAGGACGATCCGGCGCAGGTTCGGTCCGGCCCCGGCGGCCCGGATCGACGCCGGCGACAGGCTGACCTGGCCGGGACCGGCGCCCGAGCGGCCGACCGCTGCCACGGCCCGGTGACGGGCGGCATAGGCCTGCGGATCCGGACCGGACTCGGCCACACCCGACGAATCGCCCGGACCGAGCCCCATGGCATACGGGAAGACCTCGATCCCGGCATCGGCGGCCACGCTGACGCAGGTGGTGAAGCTCAGGACGTCCACGACGACGGCATACCGGCAGGCAGCGGCGACGGCGACTGCGCCGGCACCCCAGTCGAGACGGACGCGATAGTCGCGCTGCTCCCACACCCTCGGATCGATCACCGCCCGATTCTCCACGACGAAATTCCCCCCGACATTCCCCCCGACGAAAAACCGGTTGCGTCCCGTCGCCCGACCGGCGCATCCTCAGGCGAAACCGATGAGCATCGCGACCTGAAGGAGGGACCAGTCATGACCGCCGCACCCCAGGGATCCCACGACCCCCGACCCGACTCCCACCTGGAGACCCTCCGTGTCCTCGACGCATCCGCTGCGCCCGCTCGGCGAGCACCCCGACTTCTCTGTCGACACCGGCCCTGACGGCCCGCCCGAAGGCGAACGCTGGTCCACCTGGGACCTGGTCGCCCACGGCCCCACCCCGCGACCACCCTGGGTCGTCACCGACCTCGGCGCCGTCGACGCCGACCACGGCATCCTCAAGTCCGGCAAGGAAGCCGACGTCCACGTCATCCGGCGCTGGGTACCCGGCCGCGCGGCGGGGCCCACCGACTCCCGCGACACGCTGATGGCGGCCAAGCGGTACCGCAGCCACGAGCACCGGCTGTTCCACCGCGATGCCGGCTATCTCGAAGGCCGGCGGGTCCGGCGCTCGCGGGAGACCCGCGCGATGGCCCGGCGGACCGCGCTCGGCAAGCAGCTCATCTCCGGTCAGTGGGCGCACGTCGAGTTCGACACGCTGTGCGCCCTGTGGGACCTCGGTATGCCGGTGCCGTATCCCGTGTCGTTCGGCGGCGGCGAACTGCTGATGGAGTTCATCGGGGATCCGGCCACGGGGGTGGCCGCGCCGCGCCTGGCCCAGGCCAAACCGGACCGCGACCTGTTGCCCGGACTCTTCAAACAGGTCCGCGAGCTCATGCTCAGCCTCGCCGACCGCGGTTGGACGCACGGCGACCTCTCGCCCTACAACGTGCTGCTGGACGGCGAGCGGCTGGTCGTCATCGACTGGCCCCAGGTCGTGGACATCGTCGGCAATCCGCACGGCATGGAGTTCCTCGACCGGGACGCCCGCACCATGTGCCAGTGGTTCGTCCGGGGCGGTTTCGACGTCGACGCCAACGAATTCTTCGGCGAGCTCGTCGCCGCGGCCACCTCGCGGTGGTGAGCCGGCGCTTCACGGCGGAGTGTCCGCAAGCCCGCAGGACACTGCCCTCGGCATACTGCCAGGGTGGGTGGAGAAACGACCGCCCGGCCTCGCGCCGGGGGGACAGCGGCGGGCCGGGCGACGTCGGGGCCGGGGCCGGGGCGCAGCATCGAGGGGCGACGGAGTCGGCTGATTCGGGAGCGCGCCTCCCGGGGCTTCCTGCCCGAGGTGCAGGCCCTGCGCGCGCTGGCGATCGGGCTCGTCCTGTTCTTCCACGTGTTCCCCGACTCCTGGCTGCCCGGCGGGTTCGTCGGAGTCGACGTCTTCTTCGTGGTCTCCGGCTATCTGATCACCGACCACCTGGTGCGTGAGGCGACGGCGACCGACCGGGTGCGGCTGGGCGCGTTCTACGCCCGTCGCGTGCGGCGACTGCTGCCGGCGGCGCTCGTGACCCTGCTGGCGGGTGCGGCGCTCGCCGCGGCCTTCCTGCCCTGGCAGCGCTGGCCGGACGATGCGGTGCAGATCCGCGCCGCGGCGTTGTACGTGGAGAACCTCTACCTGGCCACCCAATCGGTGACCTACGCGGCGGCCGGACAGGACCCCTCCCTGGTCCAGCACTTCTGGTCGCTGTCGACGGAGGAGCAGTTCTATCTGGTCTGGCCGGTGCTGATCCTGGCCGCCTTCGCAGTGGCCCGGCGGCTCGGACGGCACCTGCGGTGGGTGCGCCGACCGGGGCTGGCCTGTTCGGCCGTGGCCCTCGTCGGTCTCGGTATCGCCTCACTGTGGTGCTCTGTCGCGCTCACGGCCACCGAGCCGGCACAGGCATACTTCCTGACCACCACCCGGGCCTGGGAGTTCGGCGCGGGCGGTCTGGTCGTCTTCCTGTTGCGGATCTGGTGCCCGCCGCCGGCCCTGGGCGCCCACCTGCGGCGGCTCGGGATCGCCGCGGTCGTCGCGAGCGCCGCGCTGATCCACCAGAGCGACGGCTTCCCGGGCGCGGTGGCGCTCTGGCCGGTATTCGGCACGGCGTTGGTGATCGTGGCGGGCGCCCCGATTCCGGGCGGGTTCGCCCATCGGGTCGTCACGGCCGGCGGCGTCCAACGGATCGGGCGGATCTCGTACTCGATTTATCTGTGGCACTGGCCGTTGCTCATCGTGTTTCCGTATGCCGTGCACGTCGCCGAACTCGGCGTCCCGCACCGCCTGGCGCTGATCCTTCTCGTGCTCGGCGTCTCGGACCTCTCACAGCGATTCGTCGAGGACGGCACTCGATACGTCCCCGCGCTGCGCTCCAGTACGCGGGCCACCCTCGTCGCCGCGGCCGCCGGGATGGCCGTGGTGATCCTGGCCGCGGCCGTGCTGGGGACCGCCGGCGCCCGTCGTGCCGATACCGCCGATGCGTCCGCCGCCGACCGAGTGGGCGGGGCCGGCACGGTCGGCACGGTCGGCGCGGGTGCCCTCGGCCGTGACCCGGTCGGCAACCCGTGCGTCGGTGCCGCCGCGGCCGTGGCGAGAACGCGCTGTCCGGACTGGCATACGACCCCTGCCACGGTCCAGATCAGCAATGTCCTCGACGAACCGTGGCAGACTCAGCCCGGCTGCGTCGGCCGACGGACTCCCGGGTACATGACCTGCGTCTTCGGGTCGGGGGCCACCAAGGTCGCGGTGGTCGGCGACTCCCACATGGAGCAGTGGATGCCGGCGATCGCGCTGATCGGTGCGCGCCGCGGCTGGACGGTGTACCTGTTCGTCAGCCCCGGTTGCCCACCGACCTTTGCCACCTTGACCGGTTGGACGGCTCCGGTGACGAGTGGGACGCAGTGTCGGGACATCGCGCGCTGGACCCGGGACAGCGTCGCCCGGCTCGGGGTGCAGCACATCCTGATGTCCTCGCGCACGCTCGCCAACCGGTATGTCGACGACGCGGAGGGGATCCGGGGCCAGGTGGAGGCGTTCGCCTCCTTCGCCGAACTCGCGCCGGTGACGGCGATCCTGGACACCGCCGACCCGGGGCGCAATATCCCGGGTTGCCTGGCCCGGACCTCCCCCGAGAACTGCACGACCCCGCGAACGACGGCCGTCCGCCAGGACGTCTGGGCACGCGCGGCCGTCGCCGCGAAGGTCGACGTGGTCGACCCGAACGACGCGATCTGTGACGCCGACACCTGCTATCCGGTGGTCGGCGGCCTCCCGGTGTACTTCGACGACCACCACCTCGCCGCCCGGTTCGTCGCGACGACCGCGCCGTTCCTGGCCGACCGATTGACCGCCCTGCCGTCCCACTGACCGCGGGTGCGGTTCCGACTCACCTCGAGCGGGCCGGCAACAGGTGCCGCAGCCGCAGGGCGAGTTGCACCTCCAAGGACCGTTCCGGCTCACCCCAGTCCGATCCGAGCAGCGCCGCGATCCGGTCGAGGCGTTGGACGACTGTGTTGGTGTGCACGTGCAGGTCCTTGGCCGCCGCCCGCGGACTGCGTCCGGCGGCGAAGTACGCCTCGAGGGTGTCCACCAGGTCCGTGCCTCGTTTGGCGTCGTATGCCGCCACCGGCCCGATGATCTGCTCGACGTATGCCGTGACGTCCGGTGCCGAGCCGACGATGAGCCCGGCGAACCCGAGGTCGGCGGTCGCGGCCGCCCGCCCACGGTGGCCGAGCGCGATCATCGCCTCGACGGTGCGCTGCGCATCCGCGTGGGCCTGCCCGATCCCGGCGGTCCCGGTGAGCGGCCCGACGCCGGCGGCGGTCACCTCGCCGGTCCGTCCGACTCGACGCGCCAGGTGTTCGGCGGCGCCCCGTGGATCGCCGCCGGTCACCAGCGCGACCACGTCATGGGCATACTCCGCCGCCATGCCCCGACCGGCCACGGCCGACGCGACCGCCATCGCCAGGCTCCCGGCGCCCGCGCCCGGCGCACCCACGCCCGGCGCACCCGCGCGTAGGACGACCAGGCAGAACGGTTCCCGCACATCGATCCCCTCCCCGCGCAGGATCCGGGCCGCCTCCAAGGGGGTCGATGTCCCAGCCAGCAGGCGGGAGAGTTGCTGGGCCAGATCGCGCTGCCGGGCCAGCGCCAGGTCGCGCTGCAGCAGGAGCAACAACGACATCACGGCGCCGGCGCGTTCGACGATCCGCCAGCCGAGCGGGGTGAACTCCTGGCCACCGCACACCAGGATCGAGAGCACCTCGTGCCGAACCCGCACGGCGACGGCATACCGACCCTCGGCGGACACCCCGCGCGAGTCGGCGATCGCCTTGCGCAGCAGCGCCGAGCGGGCCATCGGGTCGGGGTCGCCGATCTCGACCCCGGCTCCGGGAACGGGTCCGACCGAACTGAGGCGTCGCCCCTCCGCGTCGAGGACGACGGTCCAGCCACCGAGGACGTCGACCAGAGCCGTGCAGATGTCGTCCACGCCGCCTCCGTCCGCGACGATCTGGGTGAACCGGTCGTGGACGTCGGCGGATCGTTCGAGTTCGTCGGTATGCCGTCGCTCGGCTTCGTGGGCGACCGAGAGTTCGGCGAGGGCCCGCCCGGTGGCCAGCCGGGCCCGGGCCTGCAAGATGGTGACGGCGGCCAGGGTCCCGAGCGATCCGAGCAGCGCGACATCGTCCGGGGAGTAGGTGTACTCGCGGCGGTAGGAGGCGAAGAGCACCCCGACGAACTCGTCGCCGACGAGCAACGGGGTGCCGCAGATCGCGACCAGCCCTTCGTCGCCGACGCCCGAGTCGATGATCTCGGTGTGTTCGAACCGGTGGTCGGCCCGGTAGTTCGAGGTCCACCACGCCTCGTGCGTGGAGGCCACCAGGCCCCCGAGTCCCACCCCCAGGTCCAGCCGCAGCGACCGGAAGGTCGCCGCCACCGCACCCGCGGTGGCCCGCATGTACGTGTCGCCGCGCTCCGGGTCGTAGAGCGTCAGGTATGCCACGTCGGTGCCGAGCAGGGCCCGGGCGCGGGTGACGATGGCGGCGAGGATGTCGCCGGTCTCGCTGGCCCGGGCCAGGTCGGACGCGGTGTCCACCAGGGCCCGCCACGCCTGTTCGCGGCCGCGTTGGCTCTCCAGCCGGCGAGCGGCCCGGGTCGCCAGTTCCAGGACCGATGGGTCGGCGGGGACGAGCTCGAGTTGGTCGGCGGACGCGCCGTCGGCGAGGAGCCGCAGCAGTTCGATCGTGTGATCGGAGCCCATGCTCGCGGATGCTATATGTCTCCTCAGCCCTTCGGGACGATCAGCGCGATCTGGTCGGTCAGACTGCGCGGTTCGGTGGCGCCCTCGATGGAGTCGATGCCGGTGGCGGCCGCGGCCAACTCCTCGATGCTCGGGATGTGGTCGAAGCGCACGCCCGGGCCCTCCAAGATGGCGCACCTGGCATACCGGCCGGCGAAGACCGAGTACACCTCGCCGGTGGCGGTACACGAGTCGCTGCACAGCCACGTGACCAGCGGGGAGACCCATTCGGGCGCCAGTCGCACCAGCAGCTCCTCGGGCAGCAGGTTCTCGGTCATCTGCGAGCGCGCAAGTGGCGCAATGGCGTTGACCCGGATGCCCTTGCGCGAACCCTCCTGTGCCAGGGTCCGGGTCAGGCCGACCAGGCCGAGCTTGGCGGCCGAGTAGTTGGCCTGGCCGACATTGCCGTACAACCCGGACCCGGAACTCGTCATGACGACGCTGCCGCCGCGTTCGGCCAGGTGCGGCCAGGCGGCCATGGTGACGTGGAATGCGCCGCCGAGGTGGACGTCCAGGACCGCCTCGACCATCTCGGGGGTCATCTTGGACAGCGTCTTGTCGCGCAGGATGCCGGCGTTGTTGACGACCACGTCAAGCCGGCCGAACGCCTCGATGGCGGCGGCGACGATGGCCGCGCCCCCGTCCCAGGTGTCCACACCGGCGACGACGCCGACCGCGGTCCCGCCGGCCGCGGCGATCTCGGCGACGACGGGGCCCGGGTCCGTGACGTCGTTGACGACGACCTTGGCGCCGAGCGCCGCGAAGGCCACGGCGTGGCTGCGGCCGAGACCGCCGCCGGCACCGGTGATGACGACGACTTTGTCGGTGAAGGGCTGGTCCATGGTGGCGGCTTCCTTTCGAGCGAAGGTGCATCCCGCGCGGGTCGAGTGCCGTGGGGTATGCCGGTGGGTGAGGGTCAGCGAATCGCGGGGCGGAGCAGGGGGGCCAGTCCCATCGGGGCGGCCATGAAGATGCGGGGGTCCATGGTGGCGACGTCCTCGACGATGGGGCGGAAGTCCATCAGCGCGAGCACGTCGCGTTCGATGTCGATGCCGGGCGCGACCTCGATGAGTTTCAGGCCGTGTTCGGTGGCGGCGAAGACGGCTCGTTCGGTGACGTAGAGGACCTCTTGGCCGAGGCCGGCGGCATACCGGCCGTTGAAGGTGACCTGGTCGACCTTGTCGACGAGCTTGCGGTGCTTGCCCTCGGAGAGGATGCGCAGCAAGCCGTCACCGGCGTCGACCTGCAGGCCGCCGGCGGTGAACGTGCCCATGAAGACCACCCGCCGGGCACTCTGACTGATGTCGATGAAACCGCCGCAGCCGACCAGCCGCGAACCGAACCGGGACACGTTGACATTGCCCTCGCGGTCCAGTTCGGCCATGCCGAGAACGGTCAGATCCAGACCGCCGCCCCAGTAGAAGTCGAACTGCTGGTTCTGGTCGATGAGCGCATCGGAGTTCAGCGCCGCGCCGAAATTCAGTCCGGACGCGGGGACGCCGCCGACGACACCCGGCTCCGCGGTCATCGTCACCAACTCGATGACCCGTTCCTCGGCGGCCACGGCGGCGACCCCCTCCGGCATACCGATCCCGAGGTTGATGACGCCACCGACCGGCAGCTCCAGCGCGCTGCGGCGCGAACAGATCTTGCGTTCGCTCATCGGCATCGGCGGGACCGTGCTGAGGGGTACCCGGATCTCTTGGGCATAGCCCGCGCTGAACTGGGTCGAGTAGGTCTGCATGTGCAACTCGGGGGGTGCGATGACGACCGCATCGACCAGGTGATGCGGGATCCGGACGTCGCGGGCGCTGAGGGTTCCGGCCTGGGCGAGGCGTTCGACCTGGACGATGACCTTGCCGCCGCAGTTGCGGGCCGCGGTCGCCATCGCGAGCGCGTCGAGGGTGAGTGCCTCGCGCTCCATCGTGATATTGCCGCGCTCGTCGGCGGTGGTGCCGCGCAGCAGGGCGACGTCGAGCCGAAAAGCCTTGTAGAACAAGTACTCCTGGCCGGCGAACTCGACCACCTCGACGAGATCGTCGGTGGATTTCTCGTTGATCCGGCCGCCACCGAGCCGCGGGTCGGCGAAGGTCTGGATCCCGATCTTGGACAGCGTGCCCGGCAGCCCGGCGGCGACATCGCGGTAGAGCCGGCTGATGACGCCCTGCGGCAGGTTCCAGCCCTCGATCGTGCCGTCGGCGGCGAGCGCGGCCACCTTCGGGATGAGCCCCCAGTGGCCGCCGACGACGCGCTTGAGCAGGCCGGGGGCGCCGAGCCGGTTGAGCCCGCGGTCGTGTCCGTCGCCCTGCCCGGCGGCGAAATACAGTGTCAGGTCTCGCGGTTCACCGGTCTGCTCGTAGCGTTCGGCGAGGCCGAAAAGCAGTGCGTCGGGGGTGCCGCAGCCGACGAACCCGCTGGTGGCGATGGTGTCGCCGGCCCGCACCAGGCGCATGGCGTCCGGAAGGGTCTGCACGACCCCGCTCGGGGCGGCGGTCGCGGCGGGGGTGCTGAGAACGTCCATGGCTGGCTCCCGGAATGCGGCGGACGTACGTTGTCCGCGAGTGGGCCGACGGTCGTATGCCGTGGGAAACGTGGGTGACGGGTGAGGTCCGTCGACTCCATTTCACACGGGCGTCGGCACCGGCGCCGTAGGCCCGGCATACATAGTCAGCCGACAAGACTGTATGCAGGACACACTTCGCATCGTCGCGCCTCCCATCACCATGGCGTTATCGGTGCGACGGAGCCCGCCGTACCGCCTCGACTCGAACCCCTCGACGAACCACTCGAAAGGAGGCACCGGCGTGAACTTCGTCATCGTTCTCGCGGCGTTGTGCTTCTTGATGTATATGGCCTATAAGGGCCACAGCGTCATTCTCTTCGCTCCCATTGCCGCCATGGGAGCCGTCCTGCTCACCGACCCCACCCACGTGGCACCCGTGTTCAGCGGGCTGTTCATGCCCAAGATGGTGGACTTCATCATGAAGTACTTCCCCGTCTTCCTCCTGGGAGCCATCTTCGGAAAGCTCGTGGAGATGTCGGGGTTTGCCCGTTCGATCGTCCGATCGGTCATCAAATTCGTCGGCGCCAAGCGGGCCATGCTCTCCATCGTCATCGTCTGCATGCTGCTCACCTACTTCGGCGTCTCGTTGTTCGTCGTGGTCTTCGCGGTCTACCCGTTCGCCGCCGAGCTCTTCCGGGCCGGCGACATCCCGAAGCGACTCATCCCCGGCACGATCGCCCTGGGCGCCTTCACCGTCACGATGGACGCCTTGCCCGGCACCCCGCAGATCCAGAACATCATCCCCACGACGTTCTTCAAGACCAACGCGTATGCCGCTCCGATCCTCGGCATCTTCGGCGCCGTGGTCATCTTCACCGCCGGCATGCTGTATCTGGAGCGAGCCCGCCGCAAGGCCGCGGCCAAGGGCGAGGGGTATGGCACCGGACATATCAACGAACCCGAGGTCTTCGTCGAGGGCAAGCTGGCCAACCCCTGGATCTCGCTGCTCCCGCTCATCGTCGTCGGCGTCGCCAACTGGATCTTCACCCAGGCCTTCCCGAACTGGTTCGACAAGGAGATCAAACTGAATTCGGCCGTGGTGGGCGCACCCAAGCCCTTCACCGTCTTGCTCGGCGATTGGAAGGCGATCTGGGCCGTGGAGGGCGCGCTGCTGCTCGGCATCCTCTTCGTTCTCATCTTCGCCTGGAAGCCGGTCACCAAGCACTTCACCGAGGGCTCCAAGTCCGCCGTCGGCGGCGCCATGCTGGCCTCGCTCAACACCGCCTCCGAGTACGGCTTCGGCGCCGTCATCGCCTCCCTGCCGGGCTTCCTCATGGTCGCCAACGGGCTGAGTAGCATCCCCAACCCGCTCGTGAATGAGGCGGTGACGGTCACCTCGCTAGCCGGCATCACCGGCTCGGCGTCCGGCGGCATGAGCATCGCGCTTGGCGCGATGTCCGACCAGTTCATCGCCAACGCGAACGCCTCGAACATCCCCATGGAAGTCATGCACCGGATCGCGGCCATGGCCTCCGGCGGAATGGACACCCTGCCGCACAACGGGGCGGTCATCACCCTGCTCGCCGTCACCGGGCTGACCCACAAGACGTCCTACAAGGACATCTTCGCCATGACCGTCATCAAGACCCTCGCGGTCTTCGTCGTCATCGCCTTCTACTACCTCACCCACCTCGTCTGAGGTTCGCTCCCCCCACCGGCCGCGGCCGGGCGTCCCGGACAGCCGGGGCGTCCGCCGCGGCCGGCCTGTCGTCCCGGTCAATCCGCAACCCATCGACGCCCCTACTCCAGCCAGCCGCGCCGGGCGGCCTCGACCCCGGCTTGGAACCGACTGTCCGCGCCGAGCTCGTGCATCGCCGCCGCCATCAGCCGTCGCACGGTCCGCGCCGACAAGCCGAGCTTGCGTCCCGCCGCCTCGTCGGTCATGCCGCCGGCCAGCAGCCGGATCAGGTGCGCGGTGGTGGCGTCCTCGACAGCCGGTTCGCGGCGATGCACCTCACCGAACGGCTCGGCCTCGTACCACAGGTGCTCGAAATGGGACCTCAGCATCGCGACGAGAACGGGATTGGCGACCTCCAGGGCACCGGCATCCTGATCCTCCTCGTCCATGGGGATCAACGCGACGGCGCTGTCCACGATGACCATCCGGATCGCCACTTCGGGCATCGTCCGGGCGGCCCCACCCAATCCGGTGAGCCAGCGTGCGTATGCCAGCGTTCCCGCGTCGTGGACGAAGGCCGATTGATAGATGCATTTGATGGCCACGCCCCGTTCGAGGGCCTGCTGATTCAACGGTTTGCTGGCAGCCATGGCGCTGGGCCGGTGCGCTCGGCCGGGATTCAGCGACACGCACTCCTTGCGCGCCTTGAGGGACAACTCCTCCAGTCGATTTCGGACCTCGTCGATCCCCTCGTGCACGACGATCTGGACGGCATTCCGGCGCCCCTCGAGTTGTTCGAGGGCGGTTTCCATCAGCGATCGAAGTTCGCCGACCTGGGCGAATTGGCGCTGCAACGTGGCCTCGGCCTCGCCGAGCGCCCGCGCCAGCCCGACCCGAGGACTTGACGGCCGCAGTCGCAACGGGTCGGCCGCGTCCGGGGTGAGCAGAGCGTAGTCGGCCAAGGTGTCGAGATGATCTCGAATCTCATTGGTAGACAATGACAATCGCGTGGCCAGCTGCTCGACGCCGAGGTCCGGCTCGGCCAGCATCGCCCGGTAGACCGCCTGCGCTCCCGTGTCCAGTTGCATCCCCGAAACCGCCTCTGCTCAGGTCGGCTGGCCGCAATGGGACAGGCCGCCGCCGGACAGGCTCGAAGCCTTCCCGTGGGCCGATGCGCCCACAACACTGGCAGTAGGTCGACCGATCAGCCCACCCGAAGAGGAATACCCACCCGACACATTTCGCCAGATATCGAGGTACCAGTCATGCGTAGGTTCTTCGCCGCACTCGCCATCGGCATCGCACTCGCCGCCACCCACCCGGCTCCGACCGCCACCGCGGATTCCACCTCGCGTGGTGGATTCGAATGGTCGGTCAGGGTATAGCGCGGCCCACGACATGTTCCTGACCGCGTTACGGGCGCAGCGCCCGGCGGTCGCCCAGGACCACGACGACCGCGATCTCATTCGCTTGACCATCATCCCCCGACTCCAGGACCGGTTAGCGCAGCTCGATGGTGTCGAGCATATCCGGATCGTCCCCGGCCCATCGTGGCTGGACATCGCGATCTTCTTCACCGCCACCTCGCGCGACGACTGGGAGCCGGCCACCTCGGTCCCCGACACCGTCCTGCGCGCCGCCCAGGACCTGCTCCCCGACTGGGAGATCAGCACTCGGTAGCCGGACCGACCTTCCCCTCGCACGTTCCTCGCCCGAATCCTCCACCCCTCGACGATCCCTGCCTGAATACCCGCATGCCCGAATGCCCGCACACCTGAATGCGATACTGCCCGAAAGGAATCCGCCATGAACACCGCCAAGAAACTCGTCTCGATCGCGATGACCACCGCCGCGATGGCCGCACCCGGCCTGCTGCAGCCGACTTCCGCGCAGGCCGCCGCCCGGGACGGCAACTGCGAGAGCGGGGAGTTCTGCTACTACTACAACAGCGACTTCGCCGGCTCGGTCTCCGACTTCACGAGCTCGGTGGCCGACTACGGGGCAACCCAGCCGGGGTGCTACGAGTTCAAGGGCGCCGGCGCCGGCCAATACCAGTGCATCAAGAACAACGCGGCCTCGGCCTGGAACCGCTCGGGTCAGACGGTGCGGGTCTACTACAACAGCAACTTCGGTGGGACCTACCAGGACTTCGCCCCGGGCGCCCGGCTCAACCTGGTCGCCGCGCTGAAGAACAACAACGCCTCCCACCAGTTCATCACCCAGCCTCCGCCGCCGTCCGACTCCTACGGTCGGGCCATCAGCCGCTCCGAGGTCCTCAGCCGCTCCGCGTACTGGGTCAATCTCGCCGTGCCCTACAGCCAGAGCGCGACCTACCGCGACAGCGACGGGAACCACACCTACCGCACCGACTGCTCCGGGTTCGTCTCGATGGCCTGGCATGCCAACCCCTCCGGACAGGGCACCTACTGGACCGGCAGCCTGCCCTCGATCTCCTCCCAGATCGGCAAGGCTGACCTGCAGCCCGGTGACATCCTGCTCAACGTCAGCAGCCATGTCGTCCTGTTCGTCGGCTGGGCCGACGCCGGACACACCTCGTACATCGGCCGGGAGGAGACCGGTAGCCACGGGACGATCCAGCGCACGATCCCCTACCCGTACTTCTCGGGCTACGGCACCTACCTGCCCTACCGGTACAACCTGATCCGCTGATCGGGCGAGACCACGATGCTGACCGATCGGCATACCGCGTCCCGGACCTCGGAGACGCTCCTGGCCCTGCGCCACCTGTGTCACAGCCTGCTCGGCGACGACACGGGGCACGGCGCGTGCGGGGCGCGATCGCGCGACGACCTCTCCAAGCGCCAGTGGATGATTCTGGAGATGCTGGCCAAGGGCCTGACCGACGATCGGATCGCGCACAACCTGGATCTGTCCGAGCGGACCGTCCGCGCCGAGGTCGGCGCCATCCGAGAGCGGTTCGCGGCGACCAGCCGATTCCAACTCGGTATGCGATTCGCCGAGATCGCCGAGATCGTCGAGAGCTCACCCGGCGTCCAACCGCCGTGGTCGTGTCCGCTACAACGCCGCGGCTCTCGATCCGCTCTGGCGCCGTCGGGATGACGGGATGGCCGGGCTTCCACTTCCGGAAGCCCGGCCATCCTGTTCCGGCAGAACACATTCCGGCATACCGGAGCCGGTTGGAGACTGAAGGTGCACCTCCCGGCGAAGTCCGTCGGATCCCACTGAACACCTCGGGAGTCACCATGAACCGTCCCCAAACCCCGACCCGCGAACGACCGGCGATCCGGCTGAGGGCGCTCGTCACGGCGCTGGCGCTGGCCCTGGCCATGATCGGATCCGCCGGCGTCAACGCGGCCCAGGCGTTGATCTCGACGACCTGGGTGCAATACGACCTGCGCGGCATCGACTACTACTACGACACCGTCGACGGCGTGTACGGCCCCAACACGACGGCCGCGGTCACCGCGTTCCAGCGGGACAACTGCCTCGGCGTGGACGGGCAGTACGGACCGCAGACCGAGGCGGCGCTGCTGGCCAAGGTCAAGGCCGTCCAGGCCAAGGCGGGCACCTCACAGGACGGCCTCTACGGCTCGGGCACGACCGCCGCGGTCAAGTCCTGGCAGGCCGCCCACGGCCTGAGCGCCGACGGCATCGCGGGCCCGAACACCATGCGGGCCATGGGCATCACCCGGGCGCCCTGCGGCGGCACCACCACCTCGGGCAGCTACGGCGGCACGATCTCGCGCAGCGAGGTGCTGCGGCGCGCGCAGTACTGGGTGGACCTGAACATCCCGTACAGCCAGTCCAGGACCTACCGCGACATCGAGGGCTCGCACACCTACCGCACCGACTGCTCCGGGTTCGTCTCGATGGCCTGGCACGCCAGCCCCTCGGGCCTGGGCACCTACTGGACCGGGAACATGTACACGATCACGACGCCGATCACCAAGGCCCAGCTCCTGCCTGGTGACGCGCTGCTGAACCCGTCGTCGCACGTCGTGCTCTTCGTCCGCTGGTACGACGCGGCGCACACCCAGTACGTCGGCCAGGAGGAGGGCAGCCACGGCGCCCGCCAGTCGGTCATCCCCTACCCGTACTGGTCCGGCAGCTACTCGCCCGTCCGCTACGACAAGATCACCGGCTGATCGATCCGGCCCGTCGGGCCGCCCAACCCGCTCCATCTGCTCGATCTGTTCCACCCGCGTTGCCCCCGGTTCACCGAGCCGGGGGCAGCGCGCTGTTCGATGACGCCGGGGGTCAGTAGGACCGGCCGACGATCGCCATGACCCCGTCGGCGTCCGGGTCGGTGGGCACCGAACCGTCCGCGTTGACCAGGCAGCGCACCGTGACGGCGGATTGGGCGAGTTCGGCCTCGCCCTCGACCCCGAGGATGCGCCACGGGATCCGCGCCCAGCCGTGGGCGGTGGCGTCCTCCGCCTGCTCGACCGTCTGCACGTCGACGGTATGCCGGTGCTGGCGTTCGGCGGCCTGCGCGAGCAAGAGCGCCTGGTCGTCCTCGAGCCAGCCGAGCATCGAGTCGACGGCCTCGGCGAGCGGGACGGTGACCTTGCCGCCCGGGATGCGGCGGACCACCGTGACCTGGCCGGAGGCGACATCGCGCGGCCCGATCTCGATCCGCGCCGGGTACCCCTTGAGTTCCGCGTCGACGGCGCGACGGCCGAACGGGGTATCCACCCGATCGTCGAGCGACACCCGAACGCCCTTGGCCCGCAATGCGTCCACCACTGTGCCGGCCGCCTCGGCCACGCCGTCGCCGTCCTTGACGACCATGACGAGCACTTGCACGGCGGCCAGCCGCGGCGGGATGCGCAGCCCGAAATCGTCGCCGTGACACATGATCAGGCCGCCGATCATCCGGGTAGAACTCCCCCACGACGTCGTCCAGCACAGCTCCTGGGTGGACTGCGCCGACAGGTAGGAGATGTCGAATGCCCGGGCGAAGTTCTGCCCCAGTTCGTGCGATGTCCCCATCTGCAGCGCCTTGCCGTCGCGCATCATCGCCTCGCAGGTGAGGGTGTTGATGGCGCCGGCGAAGCGCTCCTTGGCCGTCTTGCGGCCCGGCACCACCGGGATCGCCAGCGTGTCGCGCATGAAGGCTGCATACACCTGCTCGTGGATCAGCTTGGCGTATGCCGCCGCGTCCTGCTGCGTGGCGTGGACCGTATGCCCCTCCTGCCAGAGGAACTCCGAGGTCCGCAGGAAGACCCGGGGCCGCAGTTCCCAGCGCACGACATTGGCCCACTGGTTGAGCAGCAGCGGCAGGTCGCGGTACGACTGCACCCACTTGGCCATGAACTCCCCGAACACCGTCTCCGAGGTGGGGCGTACGACGACCGGCTCCTCGAGTTCCTTGCCGCCGGCGTGCGTGACGACCGCGAGCTCCGGGCTGAAGCCCTCGACGTGTTCGGCCTCGCGCTTGAGATACGACTCGGGGATGAACAGCGGCAGGTACACGTTCTGGGCTCCGGCGGCCTTGATCCGGGCGTCCAGGTCGGCCTGCATCCGCTCCCAGACGGCATACCCGTAGGGTCGGATGACCATCGTCCCGCGCACCGGCCCGTTGTCGGCCAACTCGGCCTTGGCGATGACCTCTTGGTACCACTTCGGGAAGTCGGTCGCCTGGGGAGTGAGAACGCTGCGGGCCATGGCCCGATTCTATGCGGCCCCAAACCCGCCCGGTGGAGGTAAATTCGGACGCCGGTAGCATCCGGAATTACCTCCACCGAAGAGGGTTCGAGCGGGGGTGTTCGAGCGAGGCGTTCAGGCGCCCTGCTCGGCGGCGAGCGCGCGGATCGCCTCGTCCAGGGCCAACGCCTTGCGGGCGATATCGACGTGCAGGTTCTCCACGAGCCGACCGTTGTAGGTCGCCACGCCCTGACCCTGCGCCATCGCGGCCTCGAAGGCCTCGATCAGCCCGCGCGCGTCGGACACGTCCTTCTCCGACGGCGAGAACGCCTCGTTGCACGCCTCGACCTGCCCGGGGTGGATGAGCGTCTTGCCGTCGAACCCCATCTCCCGGCCCTGCCGGCATTCGGCGGCGAACCCCTCGGGGTCCTTCACGTCGTTGTACACCCCGTCGACGATGACCTTGCCGGCCGCCCGGGCGCCGAGCAGGCACAGCCCGAGCCCGGTGAGCAACGGCATACGGCCCGGCACGAAGACGGCGCCCAACTCCTTGTTCAGGTCGTTCGTCCCCATGACCAGCCCCTCAAGCCGGTCGGAGGCCGAGGCGATCTGGTAGCAGTCGAGCATCGCGATCGGCGTCTCCACCATCGCCCACAGCTTGGTCGTCGCGGGGGCGCCGGCCGCCTCCATGGCGGCGACGAGCGAACGCACCTCGTCGGCCGAGTTGACCTTCGGCACGAGGATGGCGTCCGGTCCGGCGGCGCTCGCCGCGACGATGTCGTCGTCATGCCACGGCGAGCCGATGCCGTTGACCCGCAACAGCAGGAACCGGTGGCCGTACTCGCCGGAACCGACTGCGCGGCAGGCGTTCTCACGGGCCGCTTCCTTGGCGTCGGGGGCGACGGCATCCTCGAGGTCGAAGATGATCGCGTCGCACGCCAGGGCCTTGGCCTTCTCCAGGGCGCGCTCATTGGAACTGGGCATGTAGAGCACGGACCGGAACGGGCGCAGGCTCGCGGACTGGGACATCAGGTCTCCCTCGGAATTGTCTGGGTATGCCGGTCAGGCCTGGGCGTACAGCTCGGCCAGGTCGGGGTCGATGGCGGCCAGGCGTTCGGCGAGTTCGACGACGACCTTGCACTGCTTGCACGACGCGTCGTCTTCCATCTTGCCGTCGATCATCACGGCGCCGGTGCCGTCGCCCATCGCCTCGACGACCCGCCGGGCGTGCTTGACATCGGCCAGGCTCGGCGAAAACACCTTCTTGGCGATCGCGATCTGCGCCGGGTGCAGCGACCAGGCGCCGACACAGCCGAGCAGGAAGGCATTGCGGAACTGGTCCTCACATGCCACGACGTCCTTGATGTCCCCGAACGGGCCGTAGTACGGGAAGATCCCGTGCATCGCGCAGGCGTCGACCATCCGGGCGATCGTGTAGTGCCAGAGGTCCTGCTGGAAGATCGGGCGGGTGTCGGCGTCGAGGACCCCGTCGACCGGGTCGGTGCGCACGAGGTAGCCGGGGTGGCCCCCGCCGACCCGGGTGGTCTTCATCCGCCGGTCGGCGGCCAGGTCGGCCGGGCCGAGGCTGATGCCCTGCATGCGGGGGCTCGCGCCGCAGATCTCCTCCACGTTGACCATGCCACGGGCGGTTTCGAGGATGGCGTGCAACAGGATCGGGCGCTTGACGCCGTGCTTGGCCTCGAGCTGGGCGAGCAACCGGTCGACGAACTGGATGTCCTCGGCGCCTTGCACCTTGGGGATCATGATGACGTCGAGCTTGTCGCCGATCGCCGGGACGACGGCGAGGATGTCGTCGAGGAACCACGGCGAGTCCAGCGCGTTGATCCGCATCCAGAACTGGGTGTTGTCGCCCCAGTCGGTGCTCGCGCCGATCGTGCACAGACCCTGCCGGGCCCGGTCCTTGTTCTCCGCCTTGACCGCGTCTTCGAGGTTGCCGAGCAGGACGTCGACCGTGCCGACCATGTCGGGGATCTTCGCGGCCATCTTCTCGTTGCCGGGGTCGAAGAAGTGGATCACCCGAGACGGTCGCGCCGGGATCTCACGCACCGGCGTCGGCGCTCCCGCGGCGAGGGGGGCGAAGAAATCCTTGGCGCTGCGCATCGCGATTCTCCTTTGGATCGGCATACCGGACGGCCTGGCCCACCCGACTGGCGGACGGCACGCGGGGGCGCCGCCTCGCGCCGGGCGAGGTGACCTCACCTGACGAAAGTTACCAGCGGGAAACATACGGGGGTATGCCGGTGACGTGCCGGATTCGTCACGCCGCTCCCGTCGTTGACGGGAGATTCGCCGGAGAGGGAGCGCCACGTGGCGGTGGGAGCCTGCGCGGCGCCGGGTGGCTGCTCTAGTCTTCGACTGTGACCGAGACCTCCGCCGCCCCCGCCCCCGCCCCCGCCGCGCCGGCTGCCGAGCCCCGCCCCCTGGCCCTGGCCGAGGCGGCGCTCAACGCCGCCGGCATCATGTGGATCCAGCCGGCGCCGGACGACCGGCCCCGTCCGTGCTGGTATGCGTGGGTCGCGGCCTCGGGAGACCAGCCCGGGGTGGCATACGTCGTCAACGGACCCGGCGAACAGGATCTGCCCTACCTGCCCGCCGACGTCGTCTTGCACCTGAAGAGCAAGGACAGCGGCGGCCGGCTGACCAAGGTTGCGGCGACGGCGGAGAAACTCCCGCCGAGCGACCCGCGCTGGCAGGCCGCGGCTGATGCCCTGGCCGCGGGTCGGCTCAACTCGACCGACGACGTCCAGGCCCGGTGGCGCGACCAGTGCACGATCACCGCGATCACCCCGGTTCGGCCGTTGGAGGATCCCAAGACCCCCGAGACCAACTCGGGCAGTGAGCAGATCACGCCGAGTTCCGGGACGACCGGCATGAACCACCCGTGGCACATCCGCGGCCGCCGCAACACCGTGCGCGCCCGCCGTCAGTTGGCCGATCGGGCCCAGCAGGCTGAGTAAGCGAGAGGGCGCGGCTAACCTTGGGCCGTGGTCCCGGGTACGCGCGTCTTCGTCGCCAAGCTGATCGGGCTGACCGTTTTCGACCCCTTGGGCGATCAGGTCGGCCGGGTCCGCGATGTCGTCCTCACGTTCAGTCCGACCCGGGTACAACCGCGCGCCATCGGCCTGGTCGTCGAAGTCCCCGGTCGACGCCGGGTCTTCGTGCCCATGACGCGGGTGACCTCGATCGACGCCGGACAGGTCATCACCACCGGGCTGGTCAATATGCGCCGGTTCGAGCAACGGGTCAACGAGACGCTGGCGGCGGCCGAACTCTTCGACCGGCGGGTGGACGCGCGACTGGCGGACGGCATACGGGCGGGAGTCGTCGAAGACGTCGCCATCGAACAGAATGCTCGACGGGACTGGTTCGCCACCAAGGTCTTCGTGCGGATCCCGCCGAGCGTGCAGAGCTCCGCGGGACGGGCGATGTCCCGGCTGACGCGGCGGCGTACCGGGCCCACCCACCTGGTGTCGATCGACGACGTCACCGGCCTGCACGACGAGAGCCTCGACCAGGGCGCCGAACGGCTGCTGGAGACGTACGTCGACCTCAAGGCGGCCGATCTGGCAGAGGTTATCCACGATCTGGTGCCGAGCCGGCGCGCCCAGGTGGCCGCCGCCCTCGATGACGAGAAGCTGGCCGACGTCCTCGAAGAACTCCCCGAGGACGACCAGGTCGAGATCATCGCGACGCTGGACGCCGAGCGCGCCGCTGACGTCCTCGAGGCGATGCAGCCCGACGACGCCGCCGACCTACTCGCCGACCTCAAACCCGAACACGCCGAACAGCTCCTGCTGCGGATGGAGCCGGACGAGGCGGCCGATCTGCGCCGGCTGCTCACCTACGACGAGAACACCGCCGGCGGGCTGATGACCACCGAACCCGTCATCCTCGGACCGGAGGCCACGATCGCCCAAGCGCTGGCCCTGGTCCGCCGCGAAGAACTGCCCCCGGCGCTGGCGACCACCGTCTTCTGCTGCCGGCCGCCGCTGGAGGCGCCGACCGGTCGGCTCCTCGGGATGGTGCACATCCAGCGCTTACTGAGGGAACCGCCGCACGGTGCGATCGGCTCGATCATCGACTCCACGGTCGAACCGCTGCTCGCCGACCGGTCGCTCGGCGAGGTCACCCGCCAGCTGGCGACCTATAACTTGGTGTCGCTTCCCGTCGTGGACGATGCCGGCCGGCTGCTCGGGGCCGTCACGGTGGACGACGTGCTCGACCACATCCTTCCCGAGGACTGGCGCGAGGAACGCCATGACCTGCCGACGAGCGGGACGGAGGCACGCTCGTGAGGCGCCGGGAGCGTAGGGATTCCGACCGGCGGGATTCCCTCCGCCTGGACCAGCCGCAAGAGTTGCGTAGGCCGTTCTTGCCACGGCCGGGGGTCTCGAAGGAGACGTTCGGGGAGTGGAGCGAGGGTTTCGCCCGCTTCATGGGGACGCCGCAGTTCATCATCTACATGACGTTCTTCGTCCTCGTGTGGCTGCTGTGGAACACGTTCGGTCCCAAGGACTGGCAGTTCGACCCGCGCGACCTGAACTACACCCTGCTCACCTTGATCCTGTCGCTGCAGGCCTCGTATGCCGCTCCCCTCATCCTGCTCGCCCAGAACCGCCAGGCCGACCGCGACCGGGTCGCCCTGGAACAGGACCGAGCCCGCGACGAACGCAACCTCGCCGACACCGAGTACCTCACCCGTGAGGTGGCGGCGCTGCGGCTGGCGCTGCGCGACATCGCCACCCGCGATTTCGTGCGCGGCGAGCTGCGGGACCTCTTGGAGGAACTCGCGGAGCGAGACGCCGCGGACGGCGGACCGGGCTCCGGAAGCAGCTCGGAGGGCCGTTCCAGCTAGGTTTGGGCGCCGCCAGAGGGCGGACGTCGGGTTGTGTGTCGGTGCTCCTGATAGGAATTGACTGGGTCACTCTGTCCGTCGGGTTTCGTTGGGG
>JBDIAR010000019.1:0-27673 GCA_039812545.1 Dermatophilaceae bacterium
TCATGGGGTGCATCATTGCGGGGCCCCCATGAGGTATCGGAGCGACGAAGGAGCGGAGAACGTCATGGGGTGCATCAGAAGTAGCCTTCCTTCTTGCGGTCCTCCATGGCGGCCTCGGACAACCGGTCGTCGGCGCGGGTGGCGCCGCGTTCGGTGAGCGTGCTCGCGGCCACCTCGCGCACGACGTCGGCCACGTTCGCCGCGTCGCTGGCGACCGCCCCGGTGCACGACATGTCTCCGACGGTGCGATAGCGGACCCGTTCGCGCCGCACCGTCTCGCCGGACTTGGGTTGCGAGTACGGGCCGACCGCGAGCAGCATCCCGTCGCGTTCGAACACGTCCCGGTCGTGGGCGTAGTAGATGCTCGGCAGCTCGATGCCCTCGCGCTCGATGTAGCGCCAGATGTCGAGCTCGGTCCAGTTCGACAACGGGAAGACCCGCACGTGTTCGCCGGGACGATGCTTGGGGTTGAACAGGTTCCACAGTTCGGGCCGTTGGTTCTTCGGGTCCCACTGACCGAACTCGTCGCGCAACGAGACGACCCGTTCCTTGGCGCGGGCCTTCTCCTCGTCCCGACGTCCGCCGCCGAAGACCGCGTCGAACCGGTTCGTCTCGATCGCCTCCAGCAGGGGCTGGGTCTGCAGCGGGTTGCGGGTGCCGTCGGCGCGTTCCCGCAGCCGGCCGTCGTCGATCCAGTCCTGCACGCTGGCGACGACGAGGCGCAGGCCCAGCCGGGCCACCGTCTCATCCCGGTATGCCAGGACCTCGGGGAAGTTGTGTCCGGTGTCGATGTGCATGACGGGGAACGGGATCGGCGCGGGCCAGAAGGCCTTGACCGCGAGGTGCAGCATGACGACCGAGTCCTTGCCGCCGCTGAAGAGCAACACCGGACGTTCGAGTTCGGCGGCGATCTCTCGGATGACGAGGATGCCCTCGCTCTCCAACAGGTCCAACTGGGTGATCTCGCGCAGCGCACTCATAGGTGGATCCCGCATTCGGTCTTGCCGAACCCGGCCCACCGGCCCGATCGCGGATCCTCGCCGGGGGCGACGCGTTTCGTGCACGGCGCGCAGCCGATCGACGGATAGCCCTGATTCAACAGCGGATTGACGGGTACCTGGTGCTGCCCGGCATACCCGACGAGGTCGTCGAAACTCCACGCCGCCAACGGGTTGACCTTCACCAGGCCGTGCCGCTCGTCGAAGGTCACCAGTGGCGTCTGGCTCCGGGTCGGCGCCTCGTCGCGGCGCACCCCCGTCACCCAGGCCTCGTACCCGGCCAGGGCCCGCGCCAGCGGCTCGACCTTGCGCAGCCGGCAACAGGTCGCCGGGTCTCGGTCGTGCAGGGCCGGTCCGTATGCCGCGTCCTGTTCGGCGACGCTCGCCACCGGTAGGACGTCGACGACTCGCACGGCCAGCTCGTCGGCGACGACGTCGCGGGTGTCCAGGGTTTCGGGGAAGTGGTAACCGGTGTCGAGGAAGAGCACGTCGACGCCGGGCGCGTATCGGGCGATCAGGTGGGGTAGCACCGCGTCGGCCATGGAACACGCGACGGCCAGGGTGCCGGGGAAGGTCCGGGCCGCCCAGGCGGCCACCTCGTCCGCGGTGGCGTCCTCGCCGAGCAGCTGCGCGGCCTCTTGCGCCAGTTCCTGCAGCGCGGCCGGGCTGCGCCGGACCCGCGGGTCGGCGGTAACGGTGGTCGGGTCGGTCATCGCAGCTCCGCCTCCTGCGCGCGGTGGGACCAGTGGGCGAAGCTTTCGTCGTCCTCGCGCTGGGCGGCATACCGGGTGAGCAGTCGCTCGACGTAATCGGGCAGTTCCTCGGCGGTGACCTTGAGTCCGCGTACGGTCCGGCCGAGCCCGGCCTCGTCCCGGTCGTCGGCGGCCAGGCCACCACCGAGATGCACCTGGTAGCCGGGGGATTGGACGCCGTCCTCGCCGGTCAGCAGCTGGCCCTTCAGGCCGATGTCGGCGGTCTGGATGCGGGCGCACGAGTTGGGACAACCGTTGAGGTGCAAGCTGATCGGCCGGTCGAGGCCGAGCCCGGCGAGCCGGGGTTCGAGTGCGTCGACGGTATCCATCGCGGTCTGCTTCGTCTCGACGATCGCCAGCTTGCAGTATTCGATCCCGGTGCACGCCATCGTCCCGCGCCGGATCGCACTCGGTTCGACCTGCAGGCCGAGCGCGGCCAGTCCGTGTTTGGCGTCCTCGACCCGGTCCTCGGCGATGTCGAGCAGGACCAGCTTCTGGTGCGGGGTGAGTCGCAGCCGGTTGGTGCCGAGATCCGCCATCAGGTCGGCCAGGGCCACCAGCCGGGTTCCGCTGAACCGTCCCACGGTGGGCGCCGCGCCGACGGCGAACCGGCCGTCCTTCTGGGCCTGGACCCCGACGTGGTCGCCCGGCGTCGAACCGGCGACCGGGGCCGGACCGTCCGGCAACGGCTCGGTGAGATACTCCCGTTCCAACACCTCGCGGAACTTCACCGGACCCCACTCGGCCAGCAGGAACTTCAGCCGCGCCTTGTTGCGCAACCGGCGAAACCCGTAGTCCCGGAACAGACAGGTGACGGCATACCAGACCTCGACGGCCCGCTCGGGGGAGACGAAAGCGCCGAGTCGTTCGGCGAGCCGGGGCGACGTCGACAGTCCGCCGCCGACCCACAGGTCGAAGCCCGGGCCCAACTGCGGGTGGCGCACGCCCACCAGGGAGATGTCGTTGATCTCGTGGACGACGTCCAGACTGGGATGCCCGGTGATCGCGGTCTTGTACTTACGCGGCAGGTTCGACAGTGACGGGTCGCCGATGTACCGGGTCCGGATCTCCTCGATGATCGGTGTCGGGTCGACGATTTCGTCGGCGGCGACGCCGGCCAGCGGGCTGCCGAGGATCACCCGGGGGCAGTCGCCGCACGCCTCGGTCGTCTCCAGGCCGACGGACTCCAGTCGCTCCCAGATCCGCGGAACGTCCTCGACGGCGACCCAGTGCAGCTGGACGTTCTGCCGGTCGCTGATGTCCGCGGTGTCCCGGGCGTGGTCGCGGGAGATCTCACCGATGACGCGCACCTGTTCGGCGCTGAGGGCGCCGCCGTCGATCCGCACCCGCATCATGAAGAACTCGTCCTCGAGTTCGTGAGGCTCCAACGAGCCCGTCCGGCCGCCGTCGATGCCCGGCTTGCGCTGGGTGTAGAGCCCCATCCAACGGAACCGGCCGTGCAGGTCATCGGTCGGGATCGAGGCGAAACCCTCTCGGGAATATACCTTTTCGATCCGGTCCCGAACGTTGAGCGGGTTGTCGGCCGCCTTGAAGACCTCGTTGGCGTTCAGCGGGTCTGGCCCGTCGAGCGCCCATTGCCCGTTCGAGGTGCCGGCTCGAGGCGGTCGCACGGGGCGGGTTTCGCTGCTCATGATCGTCCTTCGTCTGCTGTCGGCGGGAGAGCGTCGGTATGCGTGGCTGAAGGGTGCCGGGCGCCGCTGCAGGCGATGATCCTTCCGTCGCAGCGGAAGGGGGCCGGGCGGCATACGCCCGTCGTTGAACGGCCTAGCTGGGCCGCGCGGATCGGGCGCTCAGGCTGCCCGACAACACATGAGGTTGCTGGCCACTCGCAACAGATCCACGTGGCGCCGCGTGACGCAGTGAACGGAGCGGTCGGTGAACATACCAAGACGGTAGTCGCCCGCCCCTGCCGACGCCGGTCGGGCGTCCGCCATTCGGACCGCCTCTCCCCGCGCGGCAGACCGCGCGGCACACCGCGCGGCAGGAGAGGCAAACGATCGCACATCGATCGTCATGGGAGGTTGCATCGTTTCACAGCACATTCCACCGGGTACGCACCGCACGCTTGGACGAGCCGAGACAGGGCGAGGACGCGCTGTCGAACTGACCGCTCGACCCGGTGCGCCCACCACGCCCGACGACAGACCCGTGCGCCACAGACCAGGAAAGGACCTCCGATGACGCCGATCGCCGCCATCTCCACGGCATGCGCGGGGACCCGAGCGTGTTGGATCGCCCTGCTCGTCACGGTGCCCTTCGTCCTGCTGGCGCCGCCCATTCCGGCGGCCGGTATCGACTCCGGTGTGGCCTTGGCGCGCGCCGGCGGTATGCCGGTTGACGCCCCGCCGGCACCCGGCGCCCACCTGGTCACGGTCCAGTCTGCGCGAGCCTGGTACTACTCGGCGTGATCCGCCGGGTCAATGATCCGCCGGATCACGCCGGGTCAGTGACCGCCGGGGATCGGCACGCTCAGACTGGACAGCAGGGTCTTGCCGAAGGTGGCCGGGTCCCGACTGCCCGCGAAGGCCGCGACCGCGTCGTAGAACGCCGATTGGTATGCCGGGCTGACGAGTTCGCCGTGCACGATGGACAACAGCAGGGTGTCCTTGGACAACGAGGCAAGGGCCTGCTTCTGGTACGGGGAGAGGCTCGCGGTGTCGACGTCGCCGCGTAGCGGGACGGATCCCTTCAGCTTGTTGAAGGCCACCGTCTCGGTCTTGTCGGCCACGATCTTGAGGAACGCCAATGCATTCCGGCCGTTCTTTGCACCCGCCGCCACCACGAAGGCGTCGACCACCGCCAGATAGGACCCCTCCGTCCCCGGCATCGGGACGTACCCGAAGTCGGTGCCCTCGGCCGCCCCGGCCTTCACGAGTTCCCCGTATGCCGAGTCGTTGAACGACTCGAACGCGCACTCTCCGGAACCAAGCTTCTTGGTGGCCTGGTCCCAGGTCAGTCCGCCGGCCTGGGGGTCGGCGTAATCGAGGACCTTGCCGAACTGTTTCAACGCGCTGTTGGCCTTCGCGCCGTTCCAGTCGAACCGGTCGGCGGCGATGGCGGACCACCCCTCGGGTCCGATCGCGCCGAGCAGGATGCTCTCGAAGAGCTCGGCCGAGGCGAATCGGTCCTTTCCGCCCAGGCAGAGCGGCACGACCCCGGCCGCCTTGAGCTTGCCCAGGTCGGCCGTCCAGGCGTCCGTCGTGTAGCCCGTCGTCGGCACGCTGACACCGGCTTTGGCGAGCGCGGCCCTGTTGAACCACAACACATTGCTGCGGTGACTACCGCTGGGCACGCTGTACTGCTTGCCGCCGACGGTGACCGAGTCGAGGATCGCCTTGGGGATGGCGCCGGCCAGCCCGGTGTCGGCATACACCGAACTCACGTCGGCGATCCGTCCGGTGTTGGCGTATGCCTTCGTCGAGGCTCCGATGAAGGTCTGCCAGACGTCCGGGGGGTCGCCGGCGGTCAGCCGCGAGGCGAGGACGACGGCGACATTGCTGCCGCCGCCACCGGCGACGGCACCATCGGTGATCGTGACCCCGGGATTCGCGGCGGTGAAGGCGTCGAACAGGCTTTGCAGTGCTGGGTGTTCGGAGCCGGACGTCCACCACGAGATGACCTCGAGCTTGTCGGTCTGGGCGTCCGAGGGTGGTCCGGCCGCACCGGTGGAGCAGGCCGCGAGTCCGGTGGTCGCGGCGAGCAGGGCGGTGAGGAGACCGGGGCCACGACGCACACCGGAGGGGGTTCGGGGCTGTGTCGCCGAGACCTGGGATGCCGTGGAGCGCTTCATGATTCGCATCTCCTATGCGTGGGCGGTCGTCGTGGATCCGGCCGGTGCCGATCGCTCGGAGCCGTCGGACCGTGCGGTCTTGAGGTCGTACAAGGCATACAGGGTCACCACGACGAAGCAGCAGGCGGGGACGATGAAGGACACCGCGGGGTTCGTGGCGTCCAGAACCTTGCCCTGGACCAGCGGCATGATGGCCCCGCCGACGATCGCCATGACCAGGCCGGCGGCGCCGAATTTCGTTGCCGGGCCGAGGCCGCGCAGGGCGACACCGTAGATCGTGGGGAACATCAGCGACAGGCAGAACGAGATCGCCACGATCGCGGCGACGCCGGCGACATTCGGGGAGACCATCGCGAAGAGGCACAGGGCCACGGCCAGGGCGCCCAGGAGGGACAGCAGCAAGGTGGCGCGGAACTTGCCGATCAGCCAGGTCATCACGAACCGGCTGATGAGGAACACGATCAGGCTCACCTGCAGCAGGTAGCCGCCGAGTTCCAGGCTGCCGCCGATCGCGTGCTGGACGTACTGGATGATGTAGGTCCAGCAACACACCTGCGCGGCGACGTTGAAGAACTGGGCGACGACGCCGAAGACGTAGCGCCTGTTGGAGAACAGCACCTTGAAGACGCCGCCCTCGGGCAGTTCGCCCCCGGGGAACTCCTCGCGGATCTTCGGCGCCTTCTGGCTGGCGATGGCGACCCAGATGATGAGCAGGACGCACCCCAGCCCGATATAGGGGCCCATGACGGCGCCGAGTTCACCGGCTCGGATCACTTGGAGTTCGGCGGGGGTCAGCGAGGCAAGGTTCACCGGGTCTTCGAGCTTGGGCAGGATGAGGGTGGCCGCCAGCAGGACGCCGATATTGGTCCCGAGCGGGTTGAAGGCCTGCGCGAAGTTCAATCGGCGGGTCGCGGTCTCCTCCGGACCCAGTGAGATGACAAAGGGATTCGCCGAGGTCTCCAGGATCGAGCAGCCGGCCGCCATGGCGAACAGCGCCACGAGGAAGGACTCGTAGGTCATGATCTTGCTCGCCGGGAAGAACGCGAACGCCCCGACGGCCGCCAGCCCCAGTCCGGTGAGCAGCCCTGTCTTGTAACCGAATCGCTCGTTGATGAAGGCCGCGGGCAGGGCCAGCAGGAAGTAGGCCCCGTAATAGGCGAGCTGGACGAGCGAGGCCTGGAACGTGCTCATGTCGAAGATTCGCTTGAAACCGGCGACCATCGGCGTCGTCAGATCGGCCGCGATCCCCCAGACCGTGAAGCACGCGACCAGGCTGACGAAAAGAACCGCCATCCCCGGATAGATCAGCCCTGAACCACCTTGCGGCTGTTCGGTTTCCTTCGGCGACACGCTCATCGAACCATCCCTTCGGGACCGCCGGACAACCCGGCGTCAACCTCGGTTCCGCGAAATCTGCTCGTCTCCTCGAAGGTCATCGGCCGGCGGGGGTGGGGCGGCCTGGATGGGTCGGCGGTGACGCGCGAGCAGCTTGTCCGATCCAACGTAGTGGGGTCGGTGAGGGCCCGCAACGGGAACGGCCCCCGCGTGCCGGGGCAATCGGTTGCGTAACGAGTTGCGCACCAATGAGACTCGCCACGCTCCGCCGGGCTCCGCCGGGCTCGCCACGCGCCGGTCAGGTCTGCAGGAAGCGTCCCAGGTGTTCGGCGACCGAGTCCGGGTGTTCCCAGTGCGGCCAGTGTCCGCAGCGGTCCAGTTCGACCAGGTCGGCGTGCGGGAGGTGCTCGGCCAGATAGCGCCCGTATGCCGGTGGCAGCACGAGGTCGTCGCGGCCGTGCACGACCAGCACGGGGTGTTCGATCCTCGCGAGGGCGTCGCCGTCGTAGGCCATCGGTTCGCCGTCGCGGGCGAAGGTGGACTCGTGGGCCGCCCGGACGGCCGGGTCCGCGGCGCTCGCCATCCGTCGGGCGACGACGTCGTCCAGGTCGACGCGGCCGGTCTGGCCGTGGGTCGGGTACGTCGCGGCGGGGTCGGCGACGGTGTCGACCAGCCAGGCGCGCATCGCCTCGGCGGTGCCGTCGGCATACCAGGTGATCATCGGTTTGAGCAGTGGGCCGGTGCGCAGCGGTACGCCGCCGCCGGCGACCAGGACGGCCCGGCGCACCCGGGTCGGGTGGTCGGCGAGCAGCGCCAGCGCGGACAGTCCGCCGAGCGAGTGGCCGACGACGTCGACGACGGGCACGTCGAGGACGTCGAGCAGGTCGACCAGGGCGGCGATCCGGGCGCCGGTGATGGCGGCCAGGCCGTGGGGCATCGGTTCGGGCAGCGTCGAGCCGCCGAACCCGGCCAGGTCGGGGGCCAGGTGCCGACGCCCCGGCAGCGCCGGCACGATGTTCCCCCAGGTCGTCGCGCCGTCGTTGCCGGCACCGGCGCCGTGTAGCCACAGCACCGGCGGCCCCTCGCCGGCCCTCGGGTCCGCTTCCCTCGGGCCCCCTTCCCTCGGGTCCCCGACCTCGTGCAGCCGGACGGTCAGGGCACCGATCGGGACGTCGCGAGTGGTGGCGTCGGGCGCGGATTCAGCGGTCACCTTCCCGAGCGTAGGGCCTGCCGGTGTGGTTGGCTCGGGTACATGACGACCGACGCCACCGGCATACCGGACCTCACGAGCAGGCAATGGGAGCTGGTTCGTCGACCGGCCGGCGAACCGGTCGCCGACGATGTCGCGCTCCGCGAGGTGACCCTGACCGCGCCGGCGGCGGGCGAGGTGCTGATCCGCAACACCTACTTCTCCGTCGACCCCTACATGCGCGGCCGGATGAACGACGGCAAGAGCTATGTGCCGCCGTTCGCGCTCGACGCCCCGATGACCGGCGGGGCGGTCGGGGTGGTCGCGGCGGTGGGTCCCGGACCGGAGCCGGTGGACGAGGCGGGCCGGGGGCTGCGGGTGGGCGATTCGGTGCTGCACGACGCCGGTTGGCGGACCGCGGCGGTGCTGCCGGGTGCGGCGACGCGGGTCCTCGACGTCTCGCAGCTGCCCGCCCAGACCTATCTCGGCGTGCTCGGGATGCCGGGGCTCACCGCATACGCCGGCCTGGTCCGGATCGCCGAATTCCAGCCGGGCGACCGGGTACTCGTGTCGGCGGCCGGCGGGGCGGTCGGTTCGCTGGTCGGCCAGATCGCCCGGCTCAAGGGCGCCGCGCTCGTCGTGGGCAGCGCCGGGAGCGCCGAGAAGGTCGACTGGCTGACGCGGGAGGCGGGGTTCGACGCGGCGTTCGACTACAAGAGCGTGCCCTTCCCGATGGGGGTCAAGCGCAACCTGCCCGAGGGCATCGACGTGTACTTCGACAATGTCGGCGGCGAACAGCTTCAGGTGGCGCTGTCGAATATGCGCAACTTCGGGCGGATCGCGGTGTGCGGCATGATCTCCGGGTACAACGCGACCGCCGCCTCGCCGGGGCCGCGCAATCTCGCGCTGCTCATCGTGCGGCGCCTGACGATGCGCGGGTTCATCGTGTACGACCAGCAGGATCTGCGGGAGCGGTTCGAGGCCGAGGTCGGGGCATGGGTCGCGCAGGGCAAGATCGCGTGGCGCGAGACGGTGGTCGAGGGGATCGACGGCGGGTTCGAGGCGTTCACCGCGATGATGGCCGGCGGCAACACCGGCAAGATGCTCGTCAAGATCTGACGGGCTCGATGGTGAGGTCGCCCCACCGCAGCGCCCGCCAGCCGGCCGCCGGGCCGCCCTCGACGACGATCACCGTGCCATTGACCATCGGCGCGGCGGCCAGGTCGGCGTCGGTGACGTTCGGGCACCGGGCGTGCACCCAGGCCCGCAGCGCCGCCCCGTGGGCGACCACCGCCGCACAGTCGTACCGGGCCGCGAGCGCGATCCCCTCGTCGAAGCGGCGATAGAACCCGACCCCACTGTCGCCGCCGGGAATGGCATACCAGGGATCCGTGCGCCAGCGCAGGATGGCCTCGACGTACGGCATCCAGTCGGCGCTCAGCTCGTGGTCGCCGGCCTGGATCTCGCGCAACTGCGGCAGGGCGGTCGGGGTGAGGTGGCGTGCGGCGGCCAGGGGTTCGGCGGTCTGGCGGGCCCGGGTCAGGTCGGAGGTGTAGATCGCCTCGATGGGTTCATCCGCGAGGGTCGCGACCAGGGCCTGCGCCTGCTCGTGTCCGGTCGGCGTCAAGGCGGCGCCCGGGTATGCCGTGTCGAGCAGCCGTCCGACGTTGTGCTCGGTCTCGCCGTGCCGGATGAGCAACAGTCGCATGAGGGCAGGCTATCGGGGCTACCGGGGGGCGCTGTCGGGGTTGTCCGGTGCCGCGGCGTTCCACCAGTCGAGCAGCCTCCGGGTGGCGGCTTCGGTGCCGATCGGGCCCTCGTCCAGGCGGACGCCGAGCAGGAACCGGTAGGCGCGCCCGACATCGGGACCCGGGGGTATGCCGAGGACCGCGCCGATCTGGTTGCCGTCCAGTTCGGGGCGCACCGCGGCGAGTTCCTCGGCGGCGGACAGCTCGGCGATCCGGCGTTCGAGGTCGTCGTAGGCGAAGGCCAGCCGCTGGGCCTTGCGGGCGTTGCGGGTCGTGCAGTCCGACCGGGTGAGCAGGTGCAGCCGGGGCAGCAGATCCGCCGCGTCGGTGACGTAGCGGCGGACCGCGGAATCGGTCCACTGCCCCTCGCCGTAGCCGTGGAACCGCAGGTGGAGTTCGACCAGGCGCGAGACGGCCTTGACGGTGTCCTTGTCGAACCGCATCGCCTTGAGCCGCTTGGCGACCAACCGGGCGCCGACGAGTTCGTGGTGGTGGAAACTCACCCCGCCGCCGGGTTCGAATCGGCGGGTGGCCGGTTTGCCGATGTCGTGCAGCAGGGCGGCCAACCGGAGCACGAGGTCGGGGCCGGGGACGCCGTCTGGTTCGGCGTCGGGAACGCCGTCGGGTTCGGCGTCCCGTTCGGCGTTCGGGGTCCCCTCCAGGGCGATCGCCTGATCGAGGACGGTCAGCGAGTGCTCGTACACATCCTTGTGGCGGTGGTGTTCGTCGACCTCGAGTTTCAAGGCGGGAAGTTCGGGCAGGAAGATCTCGGCGAGGCCGGTGTCCACGAGCAACGCCACGCCGGCTCGCGGGCCGCGGGCCGGCGTGATGCCGGCGGGGGTGGGGCCGGCCGGCCCGGGTCCGGCCGGGGCGCAGAGCAGCTTGACGAACTCGTCCCGGATCCGCTCGGCCGAGACCATCCGCAACGTCTCGGCGCGTTCGATCATGGCGGCATACACCTCGGCGGAGACGCTGAAGCCGAGTTGGGCGGCGAACCTGGCCGCCCGCATCATCCGCAGCGGGTCGTCGGCGAAGGACTCGACGGCCGGAGCCGGGGTGCGCAGCCGGCCGCGGGCCAGGTCGGCGATGCCGCCGTGTTCGTCGACGAAGTCCAGACCGGGCAGCCGGATCGCCATCGCGTTGACCGTGAAGTCGCGGCGCACGAGGTCCCCGGCGAGGGTGTCGCCGAAGAGCACGTCGGGTTTGCGGGACGCCCGGTCGTAGGTGTCGGCGCGGTACGTCGTGATCTCGATCGTATGCGGGCCCTTGCGCAGGCCGATCGTCCCGAACTCCCGGCCGATGTCCCAATGCGCGTCCGCCCAGCCGTGGACGATCGCCTCGATCTGGTCCGGCCGGGCGCTCGTGGTGAAGTCGAGGTCGGGCGGGGTTCGACCGAGGAAGGCATCCCGGACGGGGCCGCCGACGAGGGCGAGTTCGTGACCGGCGTCCGCGAAGCGGGTGCCGAGGGTACGCAGCAAGGGCAGCACCGGCGCCAGGGCGGCGACGGCCTGCTCGTACATCCGCTGCGGGAGGTCGCCGGGCACGGCATCGAAGCCTAGTGGCTCAGGCGGGGATCACCACGACGTGCCGACCGTCCTGCGGCGCCAACCATCGGGGCAGCCCGGCGTCGAACGTCGCCAGGGCCGCCGAATGCCGCGCCGCCAGATTCACGAGCCAGAGGTCGGTCACCTGCTGGTGGCCCATGAGCACGTCGGTCTGGACCACGGGGTGCGCGAGCGAGGAGTCGTCGGGCAGGTGGCGCCACCGGGGATCGCCCCGCAGCGCCGCAAGCATCCCGAGCGCGGTGGTGGGAGCGGCTCGGCTCCCGGTGACCGCAGGGTTGAGCAACAGACGCACCAGGGCGGCCTCCGTGAGTGGGCAGGTGGCCCATTCGTCGGTGATGCCCGCCAGGAAGGCATGGGCCGCGCGGTGGTGCTGGTGGGTGGTGAGGGCCAACGCCACGAGGGCGTTCACATCGAACAGCACGAGCCGGTCGTCAGCCATCGCGGAACTCGGCGACCAATTCGTCGGTCACCACGACATCGTCGTCGCCGACCAGGACCGGGAAGGGGCTGTAGGCCACGTCGATGACGCTGCCCGCGGCCGCCTCGGGGGGACAGCCCGGGGTTTGGAGTCCGCGCCGGGCCAACTCCGAGATCGCCGCTCCCAACGTGATGCCACGGGCCCTCGCCAGGGATCGGGCCGCGGCCAGGACGGTGTCGTCGAGATCCACCGTGGTACGCATCACCGCATACTAGCATCAGGACATCAGCACATCAGGATGCGAGGCTCGCACCGCGGCTCACGATGCGAGGCTCGCACCGCGGCTTCGCCGGCCAGTGCTCGTCAGTGCTCGTCGCCTTCCCACCTCCTCCGTCGACGTGGCCTCGGACACGCACCGGGATTGTCGACCTGAGTGTCCTCGGCTCGATACGCCGTTTACATTGGATCAATGAGCACCCAGACCACACCCTCGGCATACGGCAGGAGACTGCCGTCTGTCGAGGAGCGGTCGGCGGGCGGGGTGGTCATCGACGTGTACGAGGGGACCGCGCGGGTCGCGGTGATCGCCCGCCGCAATCGGGCCGGCCGCGTCGAGTGGTGCCTGCCCAAGGGGCACATCGAACCCGGCGAGACCCTGGCCGAGACCGCGGCCCGCGAGGTCGCCGAGGAGACCGGGATCTCCGGACGGGTGCTCGCCGAACTCGGGACGATCGACTACTGGTTCGCGACGTCGGACCGGCGGGTGCACAAGTACGTCCACCACTACCTGCTCGAAGCCACCGGCGGGGAGCTCACGATCGACAACGACCCGGACCAGGAGGCCATCGACGTGCGCTGGTTCCGGCTCGACCAGGTCCACGAACACCTGACCTTCCCCAACGAACGGCGGATCGCGCAGACCGCCTGGAAGCGACTGGCAGGCACCGAGTGATCAGGCGGGCGACCCGGAGGGTGCCGCTGTTCGCCGTACTCCTCTTGGCGATCGTCATCCTCACGAGTCTGCCGACCGGGTCGACGGCCGCCGCCCAACCGCCCACCCGAGCGCAACCCCCCGCGGCCGAGCCGGCGGTCCGGCCGGCGACGACCGGCATACCGAGGCTCGACGCGGCTGACGGGACACTTCGGCTGGACTCCATCAATCCCGTCGTCGCCACCCCCACGAGCGGCCTGACCGTGACCGGCCGGATCGTCGCCCCGCCCGGCACGACGATCACGAACCCGGCCGTACGTCTCGTCCTCGGGCCGACTTCGGGCCCCGTCACCGAAGCCGCACTGGCCCGCTGGCGGTCGGCCACCGGCCCGGCGCCGGGACGGATCCTGTCGCGGGCGACGGTGACGGGAAGCGCGGTCCCCGGGCGCGACCTGACGTTCACCCTGGTCGTCGCCCCGGCCGATCTGACCTCCGGCCGGGCGTATGCCGCGTTGCCGATCGCGGTGGAGGTGCGGTACGGGTCGAGCACCGAGGTGGTGCGGACCTTCGTCATGTGGCAACGGCGCAAGGAGTACGTGCCCATCGAGATCGGGTGGGTCGTCCGGCTGACCACCGATCCCGAACCGACGCTGTTCATCGGCAGCGCCGCCGACCGCCTGCCGGCCTGGCGCGGGGCCATCGGCCCCGGCTCGCGGATCGACCGGATCCTGGCCGGGACCAAAGACGCCCCGGTGCCGATCAGCTACCTGCTGGACCCCACGCTGGTTCTGCCGGCCACGGCTTTCGACACCGGGGCGGCGGCAAGGGCCGGCGGCGCGCAACCCCCCGCGCCCCCAAGCACGACCGGGCCGACGACCACCACCCCGGCCGCGCCGCCACCCGTGGCGGGGACCCTCAGCCCCTCCCAGCTGGCCATCGACGCCCTGCATACCGACCTGGCCGAGCGCATCCGGGCCCTGCCGGAGATCTGGGCGCTCCCCACCGCAGACGCGGACATCGCGGCGGCCGCCGCCACCGACCCGCCGTCCGCGACGATCCAGCGCTACGTCCAGGACGGCGCGGCGCTGGCGCGTGCGCTGGGTCGCGACCGGATCGAGCCGGTCGCCGATCCCGGCGACGAGCGGGTTCCGTCCGCCGACACGCTGCACCGTTCCTACGGGTCCACCCTGCCCGAGGTCCTGACCGACTCCGCCGCCCTGGAACCGAGCCCCACCGGGTTCACCGCCGGCGCTCGCGGTCGCACGGCGGACGGCATACCCCTGCTGGTGTCCAGCTCCAAGCTGACTGAACTCGCCGAGTCGGCCGCCACCGGAGTCGTCGGCCGACAGGCCTTCCTGGCCGAAACCCTCGCCCTGCTCGACGAACGCCCCGGCACACCGCGGACCTTTCTGGTGGCGACGCCACGCGACCTCGACCCGACGGCTGCGGCGCTGAGCGACCTGCTCGCGGCCACCGCCGCTCTCCCGTGGGTGACGCCGACGAGCATGACCGAGGTGCGCGGCGGCCCGGCCGCGGCCTCGGTTCGGATCACCGGCCTGACCAGCGCCCCGCCGACCACCCTGACCCGCGCCCGGCTCGCCGGTATCGACCCCGACTGCGCCCAGGCCGTCGAGGTGTCGGTGGTCCTGCGCGACGCCCCGGCGTTCGCCCCGGTGCTGTGCGACGACCTGGCCCAGCTCGCCTCGGTGCGGTGGCGCGGTGCACCGCGAGACGCCGACCTGATCGCCGCCGCGACGACCACGCAGCTGCGCGGCGCCACGCAGGGCATCCGGGTGATTTCTCAGGAGGTCAATTTCTTCGCCGAGGACGGTGTGGTCCAGGTGTACGTCGCCAACGACCTGGCCCAGGCGGTCGGTGGGCTGCGGCTGCGGGTGGCGCCCGACAATCCCCGGCTGACGGTCACCCAGCCGACTGCGGAGGTCCGGCTCGGTCCGCGTTCGCGGACCTCCGTCAAGGTCCGGGCTCAGGTCATCGCCGCCGGCGCCGTCAACCTGCGCGCCTGGCTGGTCACCGCGGACGGCACCGTGGTCGGTCAAAGCGGCGTGGTCAAGGTCCAGGCCTCCCCGCCGGGGCGCTGGCTCTACGCCGCGATCGGTGGCTTCTTCGGCGTCATCCTCGTCCTCGGGGTCGTCCGGGCGCTGCGCCGGCCGCGTCGCGCCGACCAGATTCGGGTCGCCGACCCGCAGGACACCGGCGTCGCCACCGAGCTTGACCGGCCCGCCCCCCTAGACTGAGCCGCAGACGGTATCCACGAGATCACCGTTCGCGACGACGGTTCATCGACACGACATCGAAGGGGAGGATCGTGCAGGGCCCAGCTCCCGGTTCTCTCATCGCCGGCCGGTATGCCCTGGCCCGGCAGATGGAGTCACATCAGGACTACCAGCGGTGGGCCGCTGCGGACCAGGTTCTCGGCCGCGACGTATGCCTGTACCTCCTGCCCGCCGACAGCGCGAACGCCGCCGCGGTCGTCGACGCCGGTCGACAGGCGGGCGCGCTGCAGGACCCGCGGTTCGTGCGCGTCCTGGACGCCGATGTCGACGGGGACCTGGCCTATGTCGCCGAGGACCTCGTCGCGGTGTCGGACTCCCTCGTCGGTCTCCTCGCCGAGGGACCGCTCGGGTCCGAGGACGCCCGCCGCGCCGTCGGCGAGGCGGCCACCGCGCTGGCCCGCGCCGAAGCCCGCGGCCTGCACCACCTGGCGCTGACCCCGCACAGCCTGTACCTCCTGGACGACGGCCAGGTGAAGGTTCGCGGCGTCGCCACCCGCGCCGCCCTGGCCGGACTGGACCACACCGACCCCGCCGAGGCCAGCCGGATCGACGCCGCCGGCCTCGTCGCCCTGCTGTTCGCCGCCCTCACCGGCCGCTGGCCCCAACCCGAACACCGCGACGGTATGCCGGTGCTCGCCGATGCCGAGGCGGCCGGGTTGGCGGGCGTTCAACCGGGCGACGACGACCGACTGGATCCGGGACGACTGGCGGACGGCATACCGGACGACCTGCGTGAGCTGTGCGCGACCCTCGGGACGGACGAGTTGCCGGCAAGCCCGCAGGAGGTGGCCCGCCACCTCGAACCGTGGACCGTCGTCGGCTCCGGCCTGGCCGGGGCCGCTGGGGCCGCCGCCGCTGGGACCGGCCCGGGTGCGGCCGTGGTTGGGGCGAACGGCGACGGCGGCTCCGACGGTGCCGCCGGCCCGTCGGGCTCGGACGCGCATTCCGAGGGCGGCGCGGTCACCGCGGCCCTCGGCACCGCCTGGTCGGTGAGCCGACGGGCGGCCGCCGGGGCCGCCTCCGCCGCCGGGCACAAGATCGAGGAACTGCGCGACCGCACCGAGGCCCGCCGTTCGGAGGCACAACGCCGAGCCGAGGACGAACAACGCCGGCGAGCCGCCATGCCGGGCATCGACGAGACGCTGGCGACCGCTCCTGCAGCCCCGCCCGAGGCGGCGGCGCCCATCTTGCCCGGGCCGATCGAGAAGCCGTCCACGCGCTCGACCGTCATCCTGCTCTCACTCATCCTGGTGTTGCTGCTCGGGGCGGCGGCCTTCGCGGCTCGTGGGCTGTTCGCGCCGGTCGGCACGCATCCGCCGGTCACCGCGTCCCCGACCGTCTCGAAGGGTTCGACCACCGGGGCGCAGGCTCCGGTCACCGGTACCACCGGCCCGGGCGGCACGGCCGCACCGACGACGTCGGCCCCGGTCAATGTGATGCCCGGGGAGCCGATCACGCCGAAGGGTGTGACCGTGTTCAACCCGAGCGGTGGCCCGGACGAGGGTTCGGGGTCGGCGCCCAAGGCCATCGACGGCGATGTCACCACCCAGTGGCGTTCGCGGTGGTCGACCCGGGCCGACTGGTTCGGCCGCAAGACCGGGCTCGGCCTGATCGTGGACCTCGGCAAGGCGCAGCCGGTGGGCAGCGTCGCGCTGACGTTGCCGGCCGCTCCGCAGGACCTGCAGATCTTCGTCACCTCGGCGCCGTCGATGGCCGGCGTGCAGGCGGTCGCCGACAAGCCCGGTTCCTCCGGCCAGTTCACGGTGACCCTGGCTCGGCAGGTGACCGGCCAGTACGTCATCGTCTGGATCACCAAGATGGGCCAGGCCGAAAGCCCGACGCAGTTCCGGGCGATGATCAACGAGATCAAGGTCACGACGTGACCGCAGCCGCGGCGGCCACGTGAGCACCCAGTTCGACGTGGCGGCCAAGAGCGACGCCGACCTCGTGGCCGACCATGTCGCCGGTGATCCACGCGCCTTCGCCGAGATCTACCGGCGCCACCGGGACCGGTTGTGGGCGGTCGCGCTGCGCACCTGCGGCGATCGGGAGATGGCCGCCGACAGTCTCCAGGACGCCTTCATCGCGGCCTTCCGGCGAGCCGAGTCCTATCGCGGGGAGGCCGCCGTCACGACCTGGCTGCACCGCATCGTCGTCAACTCCTGCCTGGACCGCCTCCGCCGTCGCAAACCGACGACCGAACTCCCGGAGTACGACCTCACCGACGGCACGGACGCCGCCGGTGCCGTCGACATCCGCCTCGACGTGCGCCGCGCCCTGGACAGTCTGCCCGAGGGACAGCGCGCCGCCCTGGTCCTGGTCGACATGCACGGCCTGCCGGTGGCCGAGGCCGCGCAGATCCTCGACGTCGCCGAGGGGACCATCAAGTCCCGGTGCGCCCGCGGACGGGCCGCGCTGGCCGAGGCGCTGGGCCTGGTGACCCGAGCCGATGGGACCCGGGGCTATCCCGACGACGACGACGCACCCACCGGTCGCCTGCCCGGCGCCGAACCGCCCCCGCCGGCGACTTGACCCGACTCCCCACCCGCGCAGGTATGCCGCGAATCTGTATGTATGCGGAGGTTCTATCGGTATGCCGGGGCGTGCGTGGGAACCGGACGGCACCGCCGGACGTCACAGGTTCGTGACGGGCTGTGGCCGGACCGGCACCCACGCCGCAACGCCGCGACCAGCGACTCGGTTCCGCCCCGCGCCACCCGACGCAGCTGACAGCACGACCGACCCGACCCACAGGCACGACCCGAACCGACCAACACGACCGACCCGCACGACCCTGAGGAGGGAGACCCCGTGACCGGCAGCAATCCACCGCAGCGGGACACCTCCCCGCCCGGTGAGCCGTCCGTCGACATCGACGACGCCGTCGCCGCGCTGCTGCGCTCGTTGCCCGAGCCGGGCCCGCTGCCGGCCGACATCGCCCGGCGGATTGAGGCCGCCCTTGAGGCCGAACAACTGGCCCGGGGCGCCACCCCCATCCCAGAACCAGAACCCACCCTCTCCTCCTCCGGGGCCGACACGCTCCCACTCACCCCGATCGAGAGCGGCCGACGGCGGTCGGGTCGTCCCGGTCGTCCGGGACGGTCGAGCTGGCTGATCGGAGCAGCGGCAGCCGCCGGCCTGGTCGCCGTCGCCCTGGGCGGCAGCTTCCTGCAACATCGCAACGCCGGCACCGCCGCAGTCCCCCGGCTGCCCGATGCGGTCGTCGGTTCGGCGCCCTCCACCGATCCGGTCGGCGTCCAGCCCACCACCGGCACGCTCGGCGAGCACATCTACGCCTCGCGCACGGCATACAGCCGGACGAATCTGGCCACCATGGTCGCGACCCGATTCACCACCCCGGGAACCCCCCTCCATCCGTTGGCGGGTGAGTCTCCGGCGCTCGGGCCGTTGGCGAGCCCGACGGGGGTGGCCTCGTGCGCGGGCGCGCTGTCGATCCCCGCCGGCAAGGTGGTCATGGTGGACCTGGCGACCTTCGAGGACCAGCCGGCCGCCGTCATCGTCACCTCCGGGCAGAACGCCGGCACCGTCGATGCCTACGTCGTGATCCGGACCTGCCCAGCGGGCGGGCAGCTGCTGCTGGACCACCGGATCGGGCTCGCCCTGCCGTCCTAATGGGAGCTGCCCTCCGGCCCGCTCGAGTCGTGGTTGCATTGACCTAGGTTGCATTGATCCCCCGCTGCAATTGATCCCAGGTTGCATTCATCCCAACCGGCACGAGAACGATGGAGAACAGGACCATGACCGAGCAGGACCAACACGTGCGCAGCGTCATCGTCGTCGGCTCCGGGCCGGCCGGGTACACCGCCGCCATCTATGCGGCCCGCGCCGACGTCCGCCCGCTGGTGTTCGAGGGGTCCGTGACCGCCGGCGGCGCCCTGATGAACACCACCGAGGTCGAGAATTTCCCCGGGTTCCGTGAGGGGATCATGGGTCCGGACCTGATGGACAATATGCGCGCCCAGGCCGAACGCTTCGGGGCCGAACTCGTCACCGACGACGTCACGGCGCTCGACCTCACCGGCCCGGTCAAGACGGTCACCGACGGATCGGGCACCGTCCACCGGGCGCGCACGGTCATCCTGGCGATGGGTTCGGCATACCGGGAGATGGGCCTGCCGGACGAGAAGCGGCTCTCCGGCCGCGGCGTGTCGTGGTGCGCCACCTGCGACGGGTTCTTCTTCAAGGACCAGGACATCGCCGTGGTCGGCGGTGGCGATTCGGCGATCGAAGAGGCGACCTTCCTCACCAAGTTCGCCCGCTCGGTGACCATCGTCCACCGCCGCGACGCCTTGCGAGCCAGCAAGATCATGCAGGATCGTGCGTTTGCCAACGACAAGATCCGGTTCGCGTGGAACTCGGTCGTCACCGCGATCCACGGCGACGCCAAGGTCACCGGGCTGACCCTGCAGGACACCGTCACCGGCGCCACCCGCGAACTGCCCGTCACCGGCGTCTTCGTCGCCATCGGACACGATCCCCGGAACGAGCTGATCCTGGGTCAGGTGGACGTCGACGAGGCCGGTTATGTCGTATGCCAGGAGCGCTCCAGCCGGACGAATCTGCCGGGGGTGTTCGCCTGCGGCGACCTGGTGGACCACACCTACCGACAGGCCATCACGGCGGCCGGTTCGGGATGCGCGGCGGCCCTGGACGCCGAACGCTACCTCGCCGACCAGGAATAGATGCCGGGGCGGCGGCGCTTGCTGCATTACAGTCGATCCGCACACCGCATACCCGGGAGGAACCCATGGGCACCATCGCCGAGACGACCGACGCGACCTTCGACGCCGACGTACTGCAGGCCAGCGGACCGGTCGTGGTCGACTTCTGGGCGCCGTGGTGCGGGCCGTGCCGCAAGGTGGCCCCGGTTCTGGAGGAGATCGCCACCGAACAGGCCGGCAAGGTCACCATCGTCAAGTTGAACACCGACGAAAACCGCGAGGTGCCGATGCGGTACGGGATCACCAGCATCCCAACCCTCAACGTGTACGTGGGGGGTCAGCTCGTGCACTCCGTCGTCGGCGCGAAGCCGAAGCCCGCCCTGTTGCGCGAGCTGGAGAGCTTCCTCAGCTGACGGCATACCCGCACGGGTCAGGCGCCGGTGATCCTCGGCTGGGACTCCGGCGCCGCCGCGCGGGTCTCGCCGACCGGCGCGGGACCGGACAACGGGCGGCGTAAACCGGCCACCAACCGGCGGGTCGCCCGGGCCATGTCGTCTCGCCACACCGCGGTACCGCGCAGATCCAGCCGCAGCCGCGGGTTCACGCGGTGCTCCCGCACAGTCTCGAACCCCACGGCGTGCAGGAAGGCGGCCGGCACCAGGCACCGTGAGCCCGTCGTCGTGGCATAGGCCTCGATCGCCCGGAACCCGCCGTCGTGGGCGTCCGCGGCAACCGCTCTCACCAGCGCGCTTCCCACCCCGGCACCGCGGAAGTCGGCGACCACCCGGACCGTCACCAACATCAACGCGTCCCGGGCGATCTGACCGGCGGCATACTCGACCCGGCGGGGCACCAGCCGAGCCGGCGCGGCACTGGCATACCCGATGACGGCATCGTCCTCGACGGCGATCCAGCCGGCCGGGCTCCCTTGGGCCGTCACCGAAACGAGCCAATCCCGTTTAGTGGCAAGGGGATTCGCCATTGGGTCGGCGAGATCTGGAGCGGCGGGGAAGGTCTCCCAATGGGTACAGGACACGCAGGGTGGCGGCAGCGTGGGCGCCGAGTCGGCACCCAGTCGGCGCAGCTGTCTCATCGGGGCCGCCTTGCTCTCCTCTGTTCGTCCGCCGGCTCAACCCAGGTGAGCCGCGGCGTGCTCGGTATGCCCGACGTGCTCGGTAGGCGTGGGGTGGTCGACATGCGGGGCGTCGTCCTGGTCGATCCCCAACAGCGCGGCGATCCGGTCCAGGTCCTCCAGCGTGGCGAATTCCACCGTGAGGCGTCCGCGACGGCGGCCGAGGTCGACCTGGACCCGGGTGTCCAGACGGTCGGCCAGCCGATGGGCGACCTGGTCGAGCCGCGGTGGGCGTTCGACCGCGGCGGAGGTCCGGCTCTTGGTCCGCTCGGGAGCCGCGCCCAGCGCGATGATCTCCTCGACCGTGCGCACCGAGAGCCCCTCGGCGACGATCCGCTGGGCCAGGCGTTCCATGGCGGCCGCGTCGGGGAGTGCGAGCAGCGCGCGGGCATGGCCGGCACTGAGGACGCCGGCGGCGAGTCGGCGGGCGACCAGCGGCGGCAGTTTCAACAACCTGATCGTGTTCGAGATCTGAGGACGTGAGCGACCGATCCGCTCGGCGAGCTCCTCGTGGCTGCAACCGAAATCGTCCAGCAGCTGTTGGTATGCCGCTGCCTCCTCGAGCGGGTTGAGCTGGGCCCGGTGCAGGTTCTCCAAGAGGGCGTCCCGGAGCAGGGCGTCGTCCTCGGTCGCCTTGATGATTGCCGGGATGTGGGTGAGCCCGGCCGCGGTCGCGGCCCGCCAACGGCGCTCGCCCATGACGAGCTCGTACTGGATGGGGGCGGGCGAGCCGGCGTCGGTGGTCGCGTCGTCCGCGGATCGACCGTGTTCTCCCGTGCTGGCATCATCGAGCGGCAACGGCCGGACGACCACCGGTTGGAGCACGCCGATCTGGGCCACCGAGGTGGCGAGTTCGGCCAGCTGGTCCTCGTCGAAGACCTGGCGGGGCTGGCGCGGGTTCGCCCTGATCGCGGCGACCGGGATTTCGGCATACCGGACGCCGTCGATGGGGCGCAGCCCGTCGGATCCGGCGGGCAGGACCGTACCGGGTTCGTCCGCCGGGCCGGCCTCCTGACCCGTTCGGAGCTCGGGGGAGCCATCGACCTCGCTCTGCTCGGGGGGCCGGCCGTCCCCGAAGAAGACGTCGACGGGCCGCTCGGGTCGTGCGAATGTCCCGCCGGCACTCTGTCCCGATGGGCCGGCGGGAATCAGCGCGCCCAATCCGCGACCGAGCGCTCGTCTCTTCTCGTTCATCTGCGTCCTTTGTCGGGCGTCGGTTCTGCTGGTTCAGTCGGCGTTGGCTCCGGAGCCGGAGCCGGTTCCCGGTCCGCCTCGATCGGCGAACTCGCCGGCAGCTTCGAGGTAGGACATGGCGCCGGGTCCGGTCGGATCGTACGTGATGACGGTCTGGCCGAAGCTGGGCGCCTCGGAGATCCGCACGGAGCGTGGAATCGTGGTGGCCAGGACCGCTTCCGGGAAGTGGGTACGGACCTCGTCCGCGACCTGCGCGGATAGTCGGGTACGGGCATCCATCATGGTCAGCAAGATGGTGGAGAGCCGCAGGTCCGGATTGAGGTGCGTGCGGACCAGGTCGATGTTCTTCAGCAGCATCGACACTCCCTCGAGGGCGTAGTACTCACATTGGATCGGCACGAAAACTTCTCGGGCGGCGACCAGGGCGTTCACGGTCAACAGGCCCAGGCTCGGCGGGCAGTCCACGAAGACATAGTCCACCGGATATTCGTCGAGATAGGCGGTGAGCGCTCGGTGCAAGCGGGATTCGCGGGCCACCAGGGAAACCAACTCGATTTCGGCTCCCGCCAAGTCGATCGTCGAGGGTGCGCAGGACAAACCGGGCACGTCCGGGCAACTCCGCACGACCTCGGCCAGCGGCCGGCCGTCGACGATGACCTCGTAGATGCTGGGGACGTCGCTGTGATGGTCGATTCCCAGTGCCGTGCTCGCGTTCCCCTGGGGGTCGAGGTCGATGACGAGAACACTGAGGCCTGCCAACGCGAGTCCGGCTGCGATATTGACCGCGGTGGTCGTCTTACCGACGCCGCCCTTCTGGTTGGCGACCGTGACGATCCGGGTCCGCGCGGGTTTGGGGAAGGCACGAACGCGTAGCGCCTCACGGCGGCGGGCCTCTTCGGTCACGGCTCGCGCGAGCGGAGTGTTCCAGTCGCCGCGAGTGGGTGGCCCAGCAGGGTCCACGACACCGTCGGGGTCGACGAGCCGCTCGCTCGACGCCACGGGCGTCACGTCGTGCAACGCGGGATCTTCGACGGTTGCGACGATGACCTCTCCGGCCGACGCAGCCGTTTCACGTGAAACAACGCCCGCATCGGCGGGTTCGACGTCATCCGTGGAGGTCGCCACGGCTTCGGTTTCACGTGAAACATTCACACCCGGCCAGCCCAGGGAGCTCTCACGGCCGGACGGGCCGGTGCTGGTCCCGCCTGCGGTGCTCGAATCGCTGGGCCAACCGAGCGGCGAGCTTCTCGTCATATTTCTTCCTTCAGGTGACTGAACACACTGAGCCTACTCGGCCGGGTCCGCCTCGACGCCCCGATCGCGACCCCCTCGTAACCGCCTGAGTCGCAGTCCTGGCCCTCGCGAAGCCACCGAGCGGCACCCGGCTGGACGGGATAGGGCATACGGCTGGACACGGCTGGGACAGGGCATACAGCTGGACACGGCCCACGGCTGGGCGGGACGCAGGTTACGGGAGTCTCCGCTGTTTTCGGCCGCTCCGCCCTTGGGAGAGTTTACGGGGACGCCCGCTTGACCGACCCGCTGCCGCGGTGCCGACCAGGAGTTTCGATCGAACCACGAAGGTCGACTCCGGAATCAACCCACCGCCGAGTTCGACGACCTCCGCAGGTCCGAATCCGCAGTCCGCCAACGCCTCGGCGTCCCGAGCGACTTCTTCGACGGCGCTGGCACCCTTCATGGCGACCAGCCAGCCGCCCATCGGGAGGAGGCCGGAACACCACAGCGCCAACGAGGCGAGGGGCGCGACCGCACGAGCCGTCACATAGGGCGCGCACACCTGGCCCCAGAAGGCTTCCGCCCGGCCATGCAGCAGCTCCACGTTGGTCAGTCCGAGGGCTTCGACCGTCTCCGCCAGCCAGGTGACCCGTCGCCGCATGGGTTCGATGAGCATCAGCGACAGGTCGGGGCGGGCGATGGCGAGCACCAGACCTGGCAGCCCGGCACCGGACCCGACATCGACCACCGTTGAGCCGGTGGGGAATTGGGCTGCCAGCACCGCGCAGTTGAGCAGGTGCCGGTCCCAGAGTCGGGGAACCTCTCGAGGGCCGATCAGGCCGCGCTCGACCCCGGGCCCGGCCAACTGCTCGGCGTACCGGATGGACATCGGCAGGCGATCCCCGAACAACGCCTCTGCGGCCGCCGGCGGCACAGGGAGCATCGCGCCATCGGCCACGTGGACGTCCGCGTCAGGCCGGGCTGATGATGATGTGCCGCCGCGGCTCGACGCCCTCGGATTCGGACTGCAGCCCGGCGGCGGTCACCTCGTCGTGCACGACCTTGCGCTCGAATGCCGACATATTGTCCAGGGCCTTCTCCCGCCCAGACGCCCGGACCTCGGCGATGGCCTCCTGGGCCAGGGTGACGAGCACCGCGCGGCGGTCGCGCCGGTAGTCCGCGACGTCCAGCATGAGCCGGCTGCGTTCGCCGGTGACCGCCTGGACGGCCAGCCGGGTCAGTTCCTGCAGCGCCTCCAGGGTCTTGCCGTCCGGGCCGACCAGCCGCCGGGGAACCCGGCCGTCCTCCGAGTCGACGATCGCGACCGCGGCTCGGTCCCCGTCGATGCCCACGTCGATGTCCCCGTCGGCGTCGGCGATGTCCAACAGCGTTTCGAGGAAGTCGGCGGCCACCTCCCCCTCGCGCTCCAAGGCCTTGAGCCGGTTGCTCCGGTTCGGTGCCGAGGTATCGGCGACCCGGCCATCGGGCGCGTCGTCCCGCTCCTCGTCAGATTCATCATCCGTAGAATTTGTTCCGTGCTCTTCGGCGTCGGCGGATTCCCCCCGCTCCGGCGACGCAGCCGGCTGGATCGACTCGACGTCCACAGCTGCTTGGACCTCGCCGACGGCGCCGTCGTCGAGGGCCTCGGTGGTATCGGTGAGTTGGGCGTGGTCGCTCATTGCTCGCTCCTCAAGTTCCTTCAGGTCGAGTTCCTGGTCGGGTTCCTACAGGTGGCTGGGGGTGCGTCCGTGGCTGGCACTGCTTCGCGGGACGACGCTCGGTGCGCTCAGGCCCGTCGTGGCCGGCCTTTGGTATGCCGGAGGCTGTTCTCCGTGCCCGGCCCGGCGCAGATCACCGGGTCCGAGCAGGAACAGCGCCACGGCTGCACGATCGGTCAGGGTTTGGCTCGCTTCTTCTGCTTGGCGACGGGCTGCTGCCTGGCGGCGGGCTGTTGTTTGCTCGGGGCCGCCGGCTGTTGCTTCGCCGGGGGGACATCCGACGGCGCCGCCGACTGCGCGCCGCCCTCGGAACTCGTCTCCCCAACAGTCCCCTGGGGGTTACCGGCGGGGCGAGCGCCCTTCGACTTCTGCCGCTTCTTGCTCATCGGCTGCTGGCGCTGCCGCGGGCGCTCGGGCTCGTCGATCGCCGTCGCCTCCCCGAGACCCGGGACCGTGAACTGAACGACGTCCTTGCCGCGACGGCGCTGACGCTCCTGCATGGCCTTTTCGGCCGCCGACCCGGGTGCCGGCATACGGCGAATGACATAGAACTGCTGGAACATCGTCCACAAGTTGGTGGTCAACCAGTACAGCAAGACGCCGATCGGGAAGTTGATGCCGGAAAACGCGAAGAAGAACGGCATGACGTACACCAGAATCTTCTGCTGCTTCGCAAACGGGCTCTCCAGAGCCGCCTTCGGCATATTTTTCAGCATCAGCTGGTGCTGGGTCGTGAAGGTCGTGATCGACATCAAGATGATGAGGACCGCGGTCAGGATCTTCGTCTGCATCGAGGTGCCGAAGATGAACGAGTCCGACAGCTTGGACCCGAAGATCATCGAGTCCTCGAACTGGTGCGCGAGGTCCCGACTGATCGCCCCTATCCCGTCCGGGAAGGACTTGAGCACGTCCGCCTTGCCCTCGGCGAGGCCCTTGATGTTGTTGAGCATCTGGAACAGGGCGAAGAAGAACGGCATCTGGAGCAGGATCGGCATACAGGAGCTGAACGGGTTGGTACCCGTCCGCTTGTAGAACTCCATCGTCTCCTGAGTCATCGCCTGGCGCGACTCCGGATCCTTCTTGTCCTTGTACTTCGCCTGGATCTTCTGCAACTCCGGCTGAATGAGCTGCATCTTGCGCGACGCATGGATCTGTTTGACGAACAGCGGGATGAGGATCATCCGCACCACGATCGTCAGGCCGATGATGCCGATGGCCCAGGCCCAGCCGCCCCCGATGCCGACGAGTTCGGCGAGGTTATGCCAGCCGACCATCACCCAGGATTCGGCCCACATGAGCGGGCGCAGCAGGTTGAAAATGAATTCCACGGTGGTCCTTCGATTCGACGAGCAAAGCGGGCGGGAGGCCGGATCGGCGACGCGCGGCGATCAGTCGCCGGGGCGGTCGACCCGCGCAGCGGCTCGAGGGGGCACGTGATCCACCCCGCCGGGATTCCACGGATGGCAGCGGCTGAGCCGCCGGGCCGCGAGCCAAGTGCCCTTGATCGGACCGAACCGCCGCAGCGCCTCGAGCGCATACGACGAGCACGACGGGTAGAACCGACAGGAGGCCGGTGTCAGCGGCGAGATGAAGCGTTGGTAGAACCGCACCGCGAGCACGAGCGGACTGGCCAAGACTTCGTTGAGGGTCATTGCGGGGACCCCGCGCTCCGAGAGTCGACGGCCCGGGGGGCCGGCAGGATTCGGGCCAGCCCGATATCCAGGGCGGCGCCCAGCTGGGAGGAGCTGGCGTCGGCGGCCGCGGGCGTGGATCGCACGACCAGGTCGAACCCCTCGGGCAGCCTCGTCAGGCGGGCTCGCAGCTGTTCGCGCAGCCGACGCTTGACCCGGTTGCGCACCACGGCGCCACCCACGCCCCGGGACACGACGAGTCCGGCACGGCACGGCATACCGCGACGTTCCGGGTTGGCCAGCCCATGCAGGACGATCAGCGATCCGCCGCTTCGCCGGGTAGTCCGGGACCGAAGCACGGTGGTGAAGTCGGCTGAGCGGCGTAGCCGGTGGGGTACCGGCAACATGAGCAGACTCAGGCAGACAGTTCGGTGCGGCCGCGACGGCGACGCGCCGCGATGATGGCGCGACCGGCGCGCGTGCGCATCCGCGCGCGGAAGCCGTGGGTCTTGGCGCGCTTGCGGTTGTTTGGCTGGAAGGTGCGCTTGCTCACGAGTTCTTCTCCGTGTTGTCTACCGATGACGGCGTGGATGTCATCAGTGGGGCGTGGTCATCAGTGGTGCATGGAGGTGGACGTCTGCTGCGGGCTGCCAGAGGTATGCCGGTCGCAATCGTCAACCCACGCTCCGTGGATCGGGTCGTGGGCAAGCGAAAAAGACCGGTCAGCGGCCTCGTCACTTTACGTGAGCCGCTCTGTGGGGGTCAAACGAGCGGGCGGGGCCGCAGGTGCCCGCGGGACCCGGGCGGCACGACACGCCGGGTGGAGCAGACGACGCGCCGCGTCTTACCAAGTTCTCCTCGGCGAACCGGTACGACACGCCGCGCAGGGGGTGTATGTTTCTCGGGCCGGGTTATCCACAGGGGAGGGAACCACCCCACGCCATCCACAACTTGTGGATAAGTGTGTGGAATAGTGCTGGAATTGCGGGACAAATGGGATGGAACGGACGCTTGCATCGTCTGTCGAGGCCCGTCTGAC
>JBDIAR010000020.1:0-27248 GCA_039812545.1 Dermatophilaceae bacterium
CTCGGCGCCGCGTGGCGCGGTGAACCGCCGGCCGGCATGAGCAAACCCATGCCCTGCAATGGCGACGAACTGGTCGCCGTCGTGAACCAGGGCGGAGACCCGGCACCGGCCGGACAGGTGAACCCCATCCTGGTGCGCATCGCCACCTCAACCGGACAGGTCACCCGCATGCCGCTGACCGTCCCCCAGTCTCAGCCGCCGCGTACCGATGTCCGACAATGGGCCGCCTCGGCACAGCACGGTCAGCTCCACGACCCTGACCTGGGGCGACGGCCGCGGCGCGCTGTACGCCACGAGCGTCGCCGACGGTGCGACAGCCCTCCTGCGAGGACCACTTCGCGACGTCACCGCCGCCGAAGCCCTCCATTGGGCGTTCGCCGGCGAGCGGGCGTTACTGCTCGACGAATCGGCGGCGAGCCTGATCACCTACACACTGGACGGTCGGGAGATCTCCAGGACCGCCGTTCCCGGCCTCGCGGCCCTACTACGGTCCTCCGGCGAACGGGTCACCGACCTGGCGGCGGTCCACCCATGACGCGAAGCACTACCGCGACAACGGTTTCCCGGCGATCGACGCATCGAGCACCGTTACGATGTGCGCCAGCCCGATCGACCCGCCGAGCCGTTCGACTCCGGACGCCACCTGCATCAGGCAGCCCGGGTTGGATGTCACGAGCCACTGCGCACCCGTCGCCAGGACGGCGGCCGCCTTGCGGTCCCCGAGTTCGTCGCCGGTTCGGGGATGCAGCACGTTGTAGATCCCGGCCGACCCGCAACAGATATCGCCCTCGGCAATCTCGACGAGCGTCACGCCCGGTATGCCGCGCAAGAGTTCGCGGGGCTGGCTGCGGATCCGCTGGGCGTGGGCCAGATGGCAGGCGTCGTGGTAGGCGACGGTCACCGTGAGCGGATGACGCGGCGCCCGCGCTTCGAGTCCCACGAGGAACTCCGACACATCGCGGGTACGGGACGCGAACTCCGCCGCCCGCGCGGCATACCCGGGTTCGTCGGCGAGGAGTTCGCCGTAATCCTTCATCGTCGACCCGCAGCCCGCGGCATTGACGACGACCGTCTCGACGCCGGCGACCTCAAAGGCGTCGATGAGCCGCCGGGCGAACGCGCGCGCGTCGGCGGCATTGCCGTTGTGCACCGAAAGCGCCCCGCAACACCCCTGGCCGGCGGGCGCCACCACGTCGAAACCCTCCGCGGCCAACACCCGCGCGGTCGCGGCATTGACCCCCGGGAAGAACTCGCGCTGCACGCACCCCAGCAACATCCCGACCCGCCCACGACGCTCGCCCACGGCAGCGGTGAACTCCGGCACGACCTCGGCGGTCGCGACGGCCGGCGCCAGCGATTCCAAGGCAGCGAGTCGCGGCGCGATCCGGCGCCACCACTCCGAGCCACGCAACAGCCGGGACAGACCCGACTTCTGATAGGCCCGTAACGGTCCGCGCAACGCTCGCAGCCGTGCCGGATAGGGGAAGACCGAGAAGATGGCCCGTCGCAGCGCCACCTCACCCGGCGGCCGGTCGTAACGCCGTTCGACCTGGGCCCGAGTCGCCTCGATGAGCTTGTCGTACTGCACCCCGGACGGGCAGGCCGTCACACACGCCATACAGCCCAGGCACGCATCGAAGTGCCGCACCATCGCCGCACTCATCGGCGCTCCGCGAAGTCCCTGTTCCATCAAATGGATTCGACCGCGCGGGGAGTCCATCTCCTGTCCCCACAGCAGATAGGTCGGGCAGGTCGGCAGGCAGAACCCGCAGTGCACACAGTCGGCGACCAAGTCGGCTCGCGGCGGATTGAGAGCGTCGAAGGCGGGCTCGTCCATCAGATCCCTCCCACGAAACGCCCGGGCGCGAGGATGCCGCGCGGATCCAACGACTCCTTGATCCGGCGCATGATCGCCAGCCCCGCCACCGGCCCCCACGGATCGAGAAGAGTCTTCAGTTCCGCCGGCCCGTCGAGCACGACCACGCTGCCGCCGAAGCGGTGCGCCCGCACCCGCATCACCCCGATCGCGTGCGCCAGCGCCTCCGGAGTCGCCTCAGCCGCCGTCGCCCACAGCACACCCGTACCGGCACTGCCGCGCACCCGCCAGCGCAGCCGGTCGCGCTCACTGGCGTGATCGACCGCGTCGAGCACCTCGGCGAGTTCGGCGATCTCGTGCGTGATCTTCACCAGGCAGTCGCGGCCATCAGCGCGCACATCGACACCCCACCACGCCGGCGCCTCCGACGCCACCCGAGCGGCACCGGCACCGGTCTCATCGAGCAAGCCGGTCACCTGACGAGCCCCGTCCTCGACTCCGGCCTCGACACCCTGCAGCAGCACCGAGATCTCGCCCCCACCGTCCGGATCCCGGTCGATCTCCAGCGCCGCCGGATAGCACTGCGAGTGGATGACCCGCTGCACACTCGCCGCCGCGGTCACCGGATCGCCCAGCGGAGCCGTGATCCACCGCCGCGCGGCCGGCATCGGGTGCAGCCGGAACGCCACCTGAGTCAGCACCGCAAGCGTCCCGAAACTACCGGTCAACAACTTGCCCAGGTCATACCCCGCGACATTCTTGGCGACCTTCCCGCCGGTGCGCGCTGCCACCCCGTCGGCCCGCACGAAATGCGCCCCGATCACCAGATCCCGCAGCGCCCCGTGCGACATCCGCAACGGCCCGCTCAGCCCGGTGGCCACCAGCCCGCCGACCGTACCCGCACGGATCGGATCGACCGCCAGACACTGCCCCTGCGCCGCGAGCGCGTCCTGCAACGCGGCCACCGGCATACCGGCGCCGGCAATCGCGACGAACTCCCCAACGCTGTGCTCCACCAAACCGTCCAAAGCGGCCAGGTCGAGCAGGACGTCGAGTCGGCGCGGCGGCATACCCCAGGAGAGTTTCGTGCCGTGCCCGCGGACCACGACCGCCAGGTCGTATGCCGATGCGATCGTCAGCACCCGACTCACCTGAGCGGCGGTGGCCGGCGCGACGACCAACCGCGGCACCACCCCGTCCACGTCGTGGCCGGCGCCGACGCTGATCGCATTGTCGACCGCGGAAGCCAATTCGTCGGTCGCGGCCGCCCAACGGGCGGCGTCCACGGGCGGATCGGGCATCGGTCCGGGAATCATTCCCGGAACAGTTCCATGAACCATCAGAACAGCTCCGCCTTCCCCGCCTCGACCAGCGGATGCGGGCCCGTTCCGCGCCCCGGACGTTCCCCGCACAGCCGCGGCGTCGGAAAGATCTTGCCGGGGTTCGAAATCGACGTCGGGTCGAATGCGCAGCGCACGAGTTGCATGGTGTCCAGCGAGGGTTCGTCGAACATCTTGGCCATGAAGGCCGCCTTCTCCGAACCGACGCCGTGCTCCCCCGTGATCGACCCCCCGAGGTCGATGCACAACTGGAGGATCGCCGCCGAAACCTCCTCGGCCCGCTCGGCCGCCCCCTCGACGTCGTCGTCGAACAACACCAGCGGGTGCAGATTGCCGTCCCCCGCGTGGAACACATTCGCCACCCGCACACCGCCGGCCGCGGCCAACTCGGCGATCCGCACCAGCACCTCCGCGAGCCTGGTCCGCGGGATGACCCCGTCCTGCACGAGATAGTCCGGGCTGATCCGACCGACCGCCGCGAACGCCGACTTGCGGCCCTTCCAGAACAACGCCCGCTCGGCGTCGTCCTTGGCGATCCGAATCTCGAAAGCCCCGCGCCCCAGGCACATTCGCTCGACCTCGGCGAACTCCGCCTCGACCTGCGCGGCCGGACCGTCCAACTCCACGATGAGCACCGTGACCGCCCCCGCCGGGTACCCGCACGACGTGGCGGCCTCGGCAGCCTCGATCGCCAACGCATCCATCATCTCGATGGCCGCCGGAACACACCCGGAGCCGATGATGTCCGACACCGCGTCCGCCCCCGCCTCGACCGAGTCGAAGGCCGCGAGCAGGGTTCGCACACTCTGCGGCAACCGGGTCAAGCGCACCGTGACCTCGGTCGCGATGCCGAGCGTCCCCTCCGAACCCACGAGTGCCCCGAGCAGGTCGTACCCCGGCGGATCGGGCGCCTTGCCGCCCACCGCGACGGTCGCACCGTCCGGGCTGATCCACGTCAGCCCCGTGACATGCCCGGCGGTGAAGCCGTACTTCAGGCAGTGCGCCCCGCCGGAGTTCTCCCCGACATTCCCGCCGATCGAACACACCTGCTGGCTCGACGGATCCGGCGCGAAGTAGTAACCATCCGGCCGGGTCCGGTTGGTCAGCTGGAGGTTGATGACACCTGGTTCCACGACGGCCCGCTGGTTGGGGATGTCGATCTCCACGATCCGCCGCATCCGGGTCGTGACGATGAGAACCCCCTCGGCGTGCGGCAGCGCGCCCCCCGACAGGCCCGTGCCCGACCCGCGGGCGACAAAGGGTATGCCGTGCAGGTGACAGAGCCGCACGACGGCGACGAGTTGCGCGGTCGTCTCCGGGATCACCACCAGGGCCGGAACGACCTTGTACTGAGCCAGCCCGTCGCACTCGTAGGTGGCCAGTTCGACCGGGTCGGTGACGACCCCGCCCCGGCCCAGGACGGGCAGCAGCAGGGGCACGAGCGAAACGGCCGACGATGGAGACGGGACCGGCGCATGGGCCGGCGACTCACCGTACATGGCGGACTCCTTCGACCGGGCCAACCGCGACCCACGCGGGCGGTGTCCTCACGCTACGGCATACGCTCGTATGCCGGGAGGGTGAGGAAGTCGACGAACTCCTCCGCCACGGCCACCTCGACGAAGAGGTCGCGGGCCTGCGCATACGCCGACCGGCCGCCGGGAAGCGCGTCCAGTTCCTCCCCGACGAGCCGCTCCACGAGTTCCCGGGTGACCGTCTCGCCGGTGTCCAGCGTGACCTCGGAGTGGATCCACTGCCACACCTGGCTGCGCGAGATCTCCGCGGTCGCCGCGTCCTCCATGAGGTTGTTGATGCCGACGGCGCCGTTGCCGGCGAGCCAGGCGTGCAGGTACTGGATCCCGACGGAGATATTGCCGCGCAGCCCGGCCTCGGTCATCGTCCCGGGGGTATCGCCGAGGGCGAGCAGGTCGTCCGCGCTGACGGCGACGTCCTCGCGCAACCGGTCCAACTGGTTGACCCGCCCGTCGCCGGCCGCCTCAAAGGTCCGACTGAAGACCTGCGTGCACAACTCGACCATCCCCGGGTGGGCCACCCACGAGCCGTCGAAACCGTCCTGCGCCTCGCGGGTCTTGTCGGCGGTCACCTTGGCGAACGCCTCCTCGTTGACCACCGGATCCCTGCTCGGGATGAAGGCTGCCATCCCGCCGATGGCGCTGGCCCCCCGCTTGTGGCAGGTGCGCACGAGAAGTTCGGTGTAGGCGCGCATGAACGGCGCGGTCATCGTCACCTGGTTGCGGTCCGGGAGCAGGAACGCCGCACCCTTGGTGCGCGTCTTCTTGATCGCCGAGAACAGGTAGTCCCAGCGGCCGGCGTTCAGCCCGCTGGAGTGATCGCGCAGTTCGTAGAGGATCTCCTCCATTTCGAATGCCGCCGGGAAGGTCTCGATGAGGCAGGTCGCCCTGATCGTGCCCTGCGGTATGCCGAGGTAGTCCTGGGCGAAGACGAACACGTCGTTCCACAGCCGCGCCTCGAACCGGGACTCCATCTTGGGCAGGTAGAAGTACGGGCCCTTCCCCTTCTCGATCAGCGCCTTCGCATTGTGGAAGAAGTGCAGGCCGAAGTCGGTGAGACTGCCGGAGGTCGGCTCCCCGTCCACGGTGATGTGCTTCTCCGGCAGATGCCAGCCGCGCGGGCGCACGACGATGGTCGTGGCCGCCGGGTCGCCCTGCGGGACGGTCACGGCATACGCCTTGCCCTCCGGGCTGGTGAAGGCGAGCGCTCCGGCAACGGCGTCGCGCAGGTTGAGTTGGCCCTCGACGACGTTCTCCCACATCGGGGTGTTGGCGTCCTCCAGGTCGGCGAGCCAGACCCGCGCGCCGGAGTTGAGCGCATTGATGCTCATCTTCGTCTCGGTCGGGCCGGTGATCTCGCACCGTCGATCGACCAGGCCGGGCGCGAGCGGCGCGACCCGCCAGTCCGGATCGGCCCGCACCTGCTCGGTTTCGGGGGAGAAGTCGAAGAGGGCGCCGTTGACCAGGGCCGCATAGCGGGCGTTGCGGGCGGCCAGCAGTTCACGACGGGTCGGGTCGAAGCGGCGATGGAGTTCGCCGAGGAAGGTGAGCGCCTCGGGCGTGAGGATCTCGTCGTACCGGCGGTTCATCGGTCCGGTCACCTGGGCCGGTTGCGGCTGCGTCATCGAGTCCACCCTCCGTTGCGTCGCTGCGGTTCCAGCAGGTTAGCAGGGGGTGAGCGGACCGATCAGCCCAGCAGCTGGGGAACGGTGACGAATCTGTAACCGCGAGAACGTAATCCGTCGATCATGCTCGGCAGGGCGGCCGCATCGAGTGTCGTGTGGTCGGTGGGGTGCGACCCGACGTGCATCAGGACGATCTCGCCGGGACGCGCATTCGCCAGGACTTTGGCCGTGATCCCCGCCGCAGTGATCCCGCCCGAGGTGCCCTTCCAACCGAGGGTGTCCACGGTCCACCGAATCGGCACATAGCACTCCTGATTGGCCAACCCGATGACCCGCGCATCGACCGCGCCGAACGGGAACCGGAACAGCGGTGCGGTGGCGACCCCGGTGACCGATTCGATCTCCGCGGCACCGCGCCTGATCTGATCCACGACACCGCTGTTGGACAGTTTCGTCAGGTCCGGGTGGGTGTCCGTGTGGTTGCCGACCGGGTATGCCGCTGCGATCCGCCGGGCCAGGTCGGGGTATGCGCGGACGAAGGCTCCGGTGAGGAAGAACGTCCCGACCGCACCCTTGCTCTTGAGGGTGGCCAAGATCGAGGGGACGGCGTCGCCATTGGCGCCCGCGTCGAAGGTGAGGGCGACGACCTTCTCGGTAGTGGGCAATGTCGCCAGGTCGGCGCCGGAGTGGCGGCCGGTCGTGGCGCAGGCCGACGAGGCGCCGCCGGTCGGGGCCGTCCTCGTCGGGGTTGGCGTCGTCGGGGTTGGCGTCGTCGGGGTTGGCGTCGTCGGGGTTAGCTTCGTCGGAGCCGGCATCGACGTGGCGTGCGTCGTCGGGGCCGGAATCGACGTGGCGTGCGTCGTCGGGGCGTGCGTGGTGGGGGCCGGTGCCGTCGAGGTCGGTTGGGACGTGGGGGAGGTCGAGCTCGACGGCACCGGGGTCCGCGTCGTCACCCGGGTAGCTGCACTAGGGGCGGCCGGTTCACGAGAAACGGAACCGGGGCTACACCCGAGGGTGGACAGCACCGCGAGAAGAGCGGTGATCACACCACCTCTGCTTCGCATGGCTTCCTCCTGTCGACGACGCACTCCGATGACGCACGACCCGGCATACCGGTTGCCCCGCCAGGACAACCAACCAGTTAAGGCAACCAGACAACCCGGCCAGGCAACCCGGCCAGGCAACCCGACCGGAACGAGGCGCCGGGCCGTTACGGGTTGACGTGGGGTCACTCCCGGTGGACCGTGGAGATGGTCCGAGCGCTCCCACCGACAGGAGGCGTCTGATGAAGACCGCTTCGCGCTCATCCACCATCGCCCTCGCCGCCCTGGGTTTGGCCGCCGCCACTGCGGCAGCCCCCGTCGCCCAGGCCGCCCAACACCCGGCATACCAGGCTGCGCCCCAACCCGCCTACCAACCCGCCAACCAACCCGCCTACCAACCCGGCACCGCCGCCGCCCACGATGACGCCCGGTCGCACGGTCACCCGTCGCGGGCCGGCATCCAGCCGTACCACTTGGCGGCGGCCGACCGGGCCGAACTCCTACGGATCGCGCGCGACTCGTGGCGCCTCTACGAGGCGGGCCTGGACCCCAAGACCCACCTTCCGCTCGACAATCTCACGTATGCCGGTGGCGCGACCACGCCGACGTCCTACGGGCGGTACACCTCGGCGGCCAATGTGGGGGTCTATCTGTGGGCCGTCGTCTCGGCCATGGACCTGAAGATCATCAGCCGCGCCGAGGCCGAGCACCGGGTCACGCAGACGCTGCGCACCGTTGCCGGCATGGATCGCTACCACGGGTTCCTGCACCAGTGGTACGACACGACCACGGGCAAGACCATCCGCAATCCCGGGCAGCCGTTCTGCGACGACACCGACCGCGCCGCCCAGAACAACTGCACGTTCATCTCTCAGGTCGACAACGGTTGGTACGTCTCGGGTCTCGTCGTCGTCCGTCAGGCGATGCCGCGACTCACCGGCCAGGTCAACAAGCTGATGAAGCCGGTCGACTTCTCGATCTTCTACGACGACCGCCCGCAGACGGCGTGCAATGTCAACTCCACGATCCCGGGCGCACCGCCGACGGGACAGATGTTCGGCGGGGTCTACGTCGGCTTCGACCCGAAGACGACGAACATGTACCACAACGGCGCGATCTACTCCGACCCGCGGATCTCGGCCTACCTCGGCATGGGGATGCGCCAGATGCCCGGCGACGTCTGGTGGCGCACCTGGCGGACGATGCCGCCGCAGGCGCCGGGCTGCGAGAACACCGACCCGGTATTCGACTGGCAGGGCCAGTGGCCGCCGGGCGGTCGCTGGGCCAAGGTCGTCGACCCGATCGGCGGCAAGACGTTCAACGTCTGGGAGGGCCATTACACCGACCCGATGTCCGGCGCGAAGTACCTACCGTCCTGGAACAGCGGCATGTTCGAGTCCCTCATGGCCGGCGAGATCGTCCCCGAAACCTCTTGGGGCACCAAGAACTTCGGCACCGCGAACCAGCGAACGGTCGCCCTCCAGAAGGCCTATGCGACGAAGGTCCTGGGCTACCCGGTGTGGGGCATGTCGCCGTCGAGTACGGCGGACGACACCGGCGGCTATGGGATCTACGGCGCCTGGGGCCGCCAGCTCCCGGTCGGCAAGCGGCTGGCGAACTGCGGCCAGGACTGGTGCGGGGTCGCCGAGGACGTCGTCACCCCGCACGCATCCTTCCTCGCCCTTGACGCGGCCCCCGCCGACGCGATGGCCAATATCCGGGCGCTGCGCTCGCACTACCCGCAGGTCTACGGCGTCAACGGCTTCTTCGACGCCGTCAACCCCACGACGGGCGCGGTCGGGCACCGCTACCTCGTCCTCGACCAGTCGATGATCATGGCGGCGATCGACAACGCCGTGAACAACCGGGCCATCCAACGCTACTTCGCCGCCGACCGGGTCTCCTGGGCGGCACGCGCGGTGCTGCGCGTGGAGGATCTGCGGCTGGGCTGAGGGATTCGCCGCGGATCGGTCGAGCCGGGTTCCCGCTGGGTCGTTCAGCCCAGCGGGAGCCCGTGCCCGTACGCGAACAGCGGATCGGCGAAACCCGGCCGGTCGCTGGGGTGTTCGCGCACCTGCGCCATCGAGCGCGGCAGGTCGAACGGCAGCCGCCCGACCGGGGGAACCCTCCCCGTGATCGCGTCGAGGTATGCCGCGTCTCCGGTCCCGTAGGTCGCCGTCAGGACCGAGGCCAGCGGCACGAGGGGGGTGAGCACTGCGGGCCGGTCGAGCGCGACGTCGAGGACGAGCGGGCACTCGCGGGCCAGCCGGGCCATCCGCGCGACGAATCCGGGTGCGAAGTCCAGTGATCCCTGATGGAAGTACTTCTCCAGGAACAGATCGTCGCGGGGGTCGAACGGGGCCGTCGTGCGCACCAGGGCGACCTGCGCGTCGGCCAGATCCCGCACGACGACGGCATACCGGCTCACGACCGCGGGATCCATGCCTTCGACGTAGACCCTGACGCCCTGGGCCAGCGGGAGCAGCGGGGAGCCACCGGCGGTGTCATTGCTCAACACCGTGACGGATCGGGCCTGAGCGACGTGGCCGGCGGCGACGAAATCCGCTCTCCCGACGATGCTTTCGGCTGCGTCCTCGTCGACGTACGGATCGTCGAAGAGACCGAGCCGGAACTTCGCGACGAGCAAGCGACGGGCCGACTCGTCCAGTCGTGCCTCGCTGACGCGCCCTCCCGACACCAGCCCGACGAGCAGGTCGACACACTCCTCCCCGCCGAACTGGTCGCAGCCCGCGTCGAGGATCAGTTCCATCCGCTCGCTCGGGGACAGGTGCTCCACGCCCCACGCCCGCGCGGGCAGAACCTGATCGCCGACGTGATTGTCGTTGACGAGTTCCCAGTCCGAGAGCACGACCCCCTCGAAGCCGAGTCGGTCGCGCAGCAGCTCGGTGACGGTCGGTCGGCTGTACCCGAAGCCCACCTCCGGCATACGAATCCCCTCAAGTTCCAACCCGATCGGCAGCCCGTAGTACGGCATCATGCCGGCCACCCCGGCGGCGACGGCCGCCCGGAACGGCAGCAGGTGCGCCTCGCCGGCGCCGCTCGGATACACCTGTTCGCGGCCGTACGGGAAGTGCGCGTCCTCGCCGTCGCGTTGCGGGCCGCCCCCGGGGAAGTGTTTGGCCGTACACGCCACGGATCCCGGTGTGAGCTCACCGCGTTGGAAACCCTCGATCCAGGCGACCCCCAGCCGGGCCGCCAGTTCGGGGTCCTGCCCGAAGGTCCCGCTGATCCGCGCCCATCGGGGTTCGGTGGCCAGGTCGAGCATCGGATGCAGCGCGGCGCGGATACCGACCGCGCAGTACTCCTGGCGGGCGATGTCGGCGAACTCCCGCGCGCCGTCGACGTCGCCCAGTGCCGCGAGCCCCAGCGGTTCGGGCCACCGCGAGAAGTGCAGGGCCGCGAAGGAGGCGCCCATGTTCTCGACCGATCCGTGTCGGGGATCGGTGGAGATCGTGACCGGTATGCCGTGGGGTGTGTCGGCCGCCAGATCCTGAACCGCGTTGTACCAGCGCGCCGCCAGTCGAGGGTGCGGCAATTGATGGACGTTGAAGTGGTTGACCAGCTTGCCCCGGACCACGTCGGCCGTGGCCGACTTCGCGATCGGACCGGGTTGGGTGAGCAGGGTCCCGTTGGCGCCCACCTCGATGACGGTGTGGAACAGCAGGCCCGCCTTCTCCACCAGGGACAGCCGCGGCAACAGGTCGGCGACGCGGCGCTGTGCGGGCAGGCGAGGATCCTCGAACGGTGCCATCACCCCGTCATGGTCGAGGTCGCGAAACGCCGTCCCGTCGGCGGCGATCGTACGTCGCGCAGTCACCCAATCCTCCTCATACCGAATGGAAGCCGGCGACGCATCGGCGGCTACTTGATCCCGGTCGAGGCGATGCCCTCGATGAAGCGCCGCTGGAAGACCAGGAAGACGACGAGCACCGGCACCACCACGATGGTCGCACCGGCCAGCATCAGTCCGTACTGCGCGGAGTTCTGTCCCGTCGAATACAGCGCGAGGGCCACCGGCAAGGTGAAGTGCTCTTCCTTCTGAGCCACGACCAAGGGCCACAGGAAGTTGTTCCAGCTGCCGAGGAAGGTGAGGATGCCGAGCGTCGCCAGGGCCGGCCCCAGTAGCGGGAGGATGATCCGCGCGAAGATGGTCAGTTCGCCCGCGCCGTCGACCCGTCCGGCGTCCAGCAGGTCTCGGGGCAGCGAGGAGATGTACTGGCGCATGAGGAAGACACCGAAGGGGGTGACGAGGAACGGGAGCATGAGGCCGGGCAGGGTGTCGATCAGGCCGATATTGGCGACGAGGATGAACAGCGGCACGAAGGTCACGACACCCGGAATCATCAGCGTGCCCATCACCAACGCGAACAGCGGTCTCTTGCCTCGGAAGTTGAGCATCGCCAAGGCATACCCGAGCATCGAGCAGAAGATCAGGTTCGCGGAGGTGACGACGACGGCGACCACAGCGGAGTTGACGAAGAAGGTCCCGAACTTCATCCGGGACAGCAACTCGGCGTAGTTGTCCAGCGAGCCGTTCACCGGCAGGAAGGTCGGCGGGACCTGCCGGAGTTCGCCTTCGGACTTGAAGCTGCCGAGCAGCATCCACACGAACGGGGCGATGACGGCCACGAGCGCGACCGTCAGCGCGGCATACATCAAGGTGGTGACCAGGGGTCGACGTTCGGTTCTCATGATGAGCTCACGTGTTGTCCCGGAGCAGCCGGAACTGGAGTGCGGTGACGATCGCGATGACGACGAAGATGAGGTAGCTCATCGAGGAGGCGTAGCCGTAGTCGCCGTAGTTGAACGTCTTGTAGGTGTACATCGACATCGACAAGGTGCTGTCCAGCGGGCCGCCGTTGGTCATGACGAACGGCTCCTCGAAGAACTGCAGGTAGCCGATGGCGGTGGTCACCGACACGAACAGGATCGTCGGGCGCAACAGCGGAATCGTGATGCGCCAGAACCGTTGCCAGGCGTTGGCGCCGTCGATGGCGGCGGCCTCGTGTAGCGACCACGGCACCGATTGCAGGCCGGCCAGGAAGATGATCATCGCCGTCCCGAAGTTGCGCCACACGGCCATCATGATCAGCGAGGGCATCGCCCACGTCGGGTCGCCGAGCCAGTTCGGCCCGGTGATCCCCACCCACGACAGGACGGTGTTGAGCAGCCCGCCGTCGGGACGCAGCAGGAAGCGCCAGACGACGGCGACCGCGACAATGGACGTGATCACCGGGGTGTAGAAGCCGAGCCGGAACAACGCCCGGAACTTCGTGATGCCCTTGTCCAGCGCGACGGCCGCCGCCAGCGCCACTCCCAGCGTGAGCGGGACTCCGACGATGACGAAGTATGCCGTGTTGCGCGCCGCCTGCCGGAAGGTCGGATCGGCGAGTGCGCGCCGGAAGTTCTCGAAGCCGATGAAGTCGACGGCGAACGGCGAGCGCAGGTCGGCGTCGGCGATGTCGGTGAAGCTCATGTAGAGCGACTGGATCACCGGCCACGCCGTGAAGGCGAGGAACAGGACCGTGAAGGGCAGCGCGAGGATCCACGCCGCCCGACCCTCCCCGAAGCGCGCACGCGGACGCGGCTGCGGCCCCGGGGAGGGGACCTCGGTGGCGGCGGTCATGGCTACTTGCCGATGCCGATCGACATCGCCGATGCCTGGGCCGCCTTGACGGCCGCCGCCGGGTCGAGACCGGCCTTGCAGACCTGTTCGACCTGCTTGTCGAAGGCGTCGGCGACCTTCTCCCAGGTGGAGAACGACGGGGGTGCCTTGGCGGTCTCCAGCTGCTTGCCGAACTTGGCGAGCTTCGGATCCGCCGTCAGCGCCGGGTCCTGCCATGCCGACTTCACCGACGGCAGGTCGGTGGACAGCTTGTACCAGAGCACCTGGGTCTTCGGATCGCTGAGGAACTCGACGAGCTTCCAGGCGGTGGCCCGGTTCTGGGTGTTCTTGAACACCACGAGGTCGGAACCGCCCACGAAGGACGACGACGGCTTGCCGTTGTTGCCCGGGATCTGCATGAGGTCGTACTTGTCCTTGAATCCGGCGCCACCGACCTTCTCGACCGCCGCCATCATCCACGGCCCGGAGATGAACATCGGCACCTTGCCGCTGGCGAAGTCGGCATCCGTCGTGGGCTGGACCGCGGCGGCCTTGTCGGCCAGGCCCGAGGAGAAGAAGCTCGCGTAGTAGGTCAGCGCCTCGGTCAGCTCCGGGGTGTCGAAGTTGTATGCCGTGTCGCCGTCCTTGGTGACCTGCGCCCCGTTGGACCAGGCGAAGGGCAGGACCGACTGCCAGGACCCCTGACCGCCGGGCTGCAGACCGATGCCGTAGGTGGCCCCGGCCTTCTCCTTCATCGCCTTGGCCATGTCCTTCAGGCCCTGCCAGTCCGTGGGCGGCGTCGTGATCCCGGCCTTCTGGGCCAGGTCGGTGCGGTAGTAGATCATCCGGGTCTCGACGTACCACGGGACCCCGAAGGTGGTGCCCTTTACCTCAGCGGTTTTCGCGGCTCCCTCGAAGAATTGCGAGGTGTCGATGGAGGGCGGGAGCGGGTCGAGCGCACCGAGCCCGGCGAATTCGCCCATCCAGGTGGTGCCGACCATGGCGAGGTCGGGCGTCTGGTTGGCGGCGATGGACGCCTTGAACTTGTCATGGGCGGAATCCCACGGAATGGCCGTGACATTCACTTTCACGCCGGGATTGGCGGCCTCGAAATCCTTGACGAGCTGGGGCAGTTTCTCGCCCTCGGCTCCCATGGCCCACATGGTGACGGTGCCGCCGACCTTGGCGGTGTCGACCGCTTGGCCCGTCTGTGGCGTTGTGGTTGTTCCCGTTCCATCGGAACGCCCGCATCCGGCCAGCCCCGCGGCCACGACGGACATTCCGGCCAACATGACGATTGAGCGCTTCATCTTCGTCTCCCTCCACGGCGGCGAAGGGCGACGGCAGACCCGCGTGGAGCCGCTGTCGCTCGTGCGCCGTCGAACTGGCTGAAGCTTTCACCTTGACACCAATTCGGTTCGGAAAGCTAGTCGAGAAGCGCTTTTCCGCAATTCTTCATTGCGCTTCATTGCGGCGACAAGGAGCGACGCTGTCCCCAATTGGCCAGTTTGGCTATGGTTACCGACGAGTATTCGTCGACATTTCGCCCTCGGCGATGGTTACGGCTCAGCCCCAGACGAGCCCGCGCGCCGGGTCGTGCAGGACCGCGGCGACGTCGGCCAGGAAGCGGCTGCCGAGCTCGCCGTCGACATGCCGGTGGTCGAAGGAGAGCGCGAGCGTCGTGACCGACCGCGGCTCGATGGCTTCGGAGCCGTCGGCACGGGTGACGACCCACGGCATACGGCGAATCGCCCCGAAGGCCAGGATCGCCGACTCACCCGGGTTGATGATGGGCGTCCCCCCGTCGATACCGAAGACGCCGACATTGGTGATCGTGAACGTGCCGCCGGCCATGTCGGCGGGCTGGGTGCGCCCCTCGCGCGCGGTCGTCACGAGCCGGCCGATCTCCTCAGCCAACTCCAACAGCGACATGGCGTCGGCGTCCTTGATGTTGGGCACCAGCAGGCCACGCGGGGTCGCCGCGGCGATCCCCAGGTTGACGTAGTGCTTGACGACGACTTCGCCGGCCACGTCGTCGAAGGTCGCGTTGATCTCCGGGTGACGCCGCAGCGCCAGACAGATCGCCTTGGCCAGGATGAGCAGCGGGGTGACGCGGACGGTGCGGAACTCACGGTCGTTCTTCAGCCGTTCGATGAGCTCCATCGTGGCGGTCACGTCCACGCTGACCCACTCGGTGACGTGCGGGGCGGTGAACGCCGAGCCCACCATCGCCTGCGCCATCATCTTGCGGACTCCCTTGACGGGAGTGCGGGTTTCGCGTTCGCCGGGTCGTTGAGCGGATCGTTGAGCGGGTCGCGCCGGGTATGCCGGGGCCGTTGCGGCGGCCGGGCCGGCGGCGGGTAGCGGTGCGGTGGCGGGTGCCGGTGTGGTGGCGGGGGCGGAGAGGAAGGCGTCGACGTCGGCGAGGGTCACGTGGCCGCCGTCGCCGGTCGGCGTGACCTTCATCAGATCGACGCCGTGGTCCCGGGCGTACTTGCGGACCGGTGGCTTGGCCTTGGGCCGGCCGCCCGGGTGGACGACCACGGCCCGCGCGGCGGTGCGCATCGGGTCGGTCCGCTCGGCCTCTTCGGCGCGTTGCCACATCGCCTGTCGGCCGGGGTGTTCGGGCTCGACCGCCATCAGTTCGGGGTCGAAGGACTCCTGGACGATCGAGCGCACCGGCTTGGCAGCCGGTGACGCCGACGTCGGCTGGGCCTTGCGGGCCCGCCGGGTCGTGGCGCCCTCCCGGGCGCCGTAGCCGACCAGAGTGGGTTCGGGCTTGGCCGCGGTCTGAGCCGAAGCCGGGGCCGGGGCCGTGGACGACGTCGACGCGGCCGACTCGGCCGAGGCCGGGACCGGGGCGTCGGCTGCGGGCTGCGCCGCCGTGCCGTCGTCGACCACCACGATCGGGGTGCCGACCGCAATCGTCTGTCCGACCTCGACGAGGAGTTCGGCCACCGTGCCGGCCCAGGGGCTGGGCAATTCGACGAGGGACTTGGCGGTCTCGATCTCCACCAGGATCTGGTTGACGGTCACGGTGTCGCCGACGGCGACCTTCCACTCGATGATCTCGGCCTCGACCAGGCCCTCGCCCGGGTCCGGCAGGTTGAACGTCTTGCGTGCCATGGTGTCGCGGTCCTTCGGTCAGTGGGCCAGGGCCCGGTCGACGCCGTCGAGAATCCGGTCGATGTCGGGCAGGAAGTGCTCCTCGACCCGCGCCGGCGGATAGGGGATATTGGCGCCCGCGACGCGGATCACCGGCGCCTCCAGGTCGTAGAAGCAGGCGCCCTGGATCTGCGCGGCCAGCTCGGCGCCCAGCCCGAGGAACGAGGCGGCCTCGTGGACGACGACGCACCGACCGGTCCCCCGCACCGACTCGAAGATCGTCTCGGTGTCCAGCGGCGACAACCCCCGCAGGTCGATCACCTCCAACGAAATCCCCTCCTCGGCAGCGGCATTCGCCGCCTCCAGGCAGGTACGGACGGTCGGCCCGTAACAAAGCACGGTGCAGTCGTCGCCCTGTCGCAGCACCCGCGCGTCGAACAGACCCTGCGGAGCGGCCGGCATACCGGTGTCGAACTCCATCCGGTCGTGGTAGCGGCGCTTGGGTTCGAAGAAGACGACCGGGTCCTCGCAGGCGATCGCCTGCTGGATCATCCAGTAGGCGTCCTCGGCGTTGGAGCAGGCCACGACACGCAGGCCGGCGGTGTGCGCGAAGTACGCCTCGGGCGACTCGCTGTGGTGCTCCGGGGAGCCGATGCCTCCGCCGAACGGAATGCGGATCACGATGGGCAGCTTGAGGAAGCCCTGCGAGCGTCCGGGCATCTTGGCGACCTGGCTGACGATCTGGTCGAACGCGGGATAGACGAAACCGTCGAATTGGATCTCGCAGACCGGCCGGTAGCCGCGCAGCGCCATGCCGACGGCCGTCCCCACGATGCCGGATTCGGCGAGCGGGGAGTCGATGACGCGGTGTTCGCCGAAGTCCTTCTGCAGTCCCTCGGTGATCCGGAAGACCCCGCCGAGCTTGCCGATGTCCTCGCCGATGAGGACCACCTTCGGGTCCTCGTCCATCGCGCGCCGCAGACCGGCGTTGATCGCCTTGCCGAGGGTGAGCCGTTCGAGTGCCATCTCAGTTCGCCTCTCCCTCGACGGTGGAGTCCTCGAAGCCGGCTTCGTAGGCCAGGTATGCCGCCCGCTCGGCGGTCATGACTGGGTGCTCCTCGAGGTACACGTGGTCCCACATGCCCTCGCCGGGCGGGTCGGGCAGCGCCAGGCAGCGGGCCCGGATGTCGGCGGCGAAGGCGTCGGCGGCCGACTCGACCTCGGCGAAGAAGGCCTTGTCCGCCAGACCGGTTCGGGCCAGGTAGGTCTTGTACCGCTCGATCGGGTCGCGATGCCGCCAGCGTTCGACCTCGGCGGAGATGCGGTATTTCGTGGGGTCGTCGGCGGTGGTGTGCGCGCCCATCCGGTAGGTGAACGCCTCGATGAACAGCGGCCCGTCGCCGGCGCGGGCCTCGTCGAGGAACTTGCGGGTCACCGCATAGCAGGCCAGGACGTCGTTGCCGTCGACCCGCACCCCGGGGAACCCGAACCCGCGCGCGCGTTGATACAGCGGGATCCGGGTCTGGCGGGTCACCGGCTCGGAGATCGCCCACTGGTTGTTCTGGCAGAAGAAGACGAGCGGCACGTCGTACGACGCGGCATACACGAAGGCCTCGTTGACGTCCCCCTGACTGGAGGCGCCGTCGCCGAAGTAGACGATGACGGCCATGTCGCGGGTCGGATCGCCGGAGCCGACGAGGCCGTCCTTGACGACCCCCATGGCATACCCGGTGGCATGCAGCGCCTGGGCGCCGATGACGACGGTGTAGAGGTGGAAGTTGTTCTCGTGCGGGTCCCAGCCACCCTGGGTGACCCCGCGCCACAGGCTCAGCGGGCCGATCGGGTCGACGCCGCGGACATAGGCGACCCCGTGCTCCCGGTAGGTCGGGAAGACGAAGTCCTGCGGACGCAACGCGCGCCCGGACCCGACCTGGGCGGCCTCCTGACCGAGCAGGCTGGGCCAGAGGCCCAGTTCGCCCTGCCGTTGCAGCGACCAGCCCTCTGCGTCGAGGCGGCGGATGAGGACGAGGTCGCGGTAGAAGCCGCGCAGGTCGTCGTCGCTGAGTTCGCCGATGTACTCGTCGAATTCGGCGTTCGGGATCCGCTGGCCCTCGGGGGTGAGTAGCTGAATCATCTCCGGTCCGCCGTCGCCGGGATCCGGGACGGGGGCGCCGGTCGCAGCTCTCGTCACGGCAGTGACCGACCGGTCGATGACGTCGTCGTCACTCACAGGCACTCCTTAGGCACGGACGCCGGAACCGCCGGCGCCTGGGTCGAGGCGGCGTCATCGGCGGGATCGCCGCCGCGGACACCGAGGACTGAACTCTCCGCAGGGGCGGTTGCCGAGCGGCGAGGGCCTTTCGCTCGCAGGATACCCGCAGTGGGCCATCTCACATATCGGCCGGCGTCACCGCCGCGGGACGGGGCGTGCCGGGCCGTGCGGGGCCCAGCCGGGCTCAGGACCAGCCGGGACCGAAGGCGATGATGGCGGGCGGCCGACCGGCTCGCAGCGCCTCGTAGACGTGGCGTTCGTGGGGGACGACGGGTTCGGGCAGGTCGTCGAGAGCGAACCAGCGCAGGTCCGCCGACTTGTCGGGTTCCCGCCGGGCCGGTATGCCGGTCCAGCGCCGGCATACGAAGAACCAGTCGACGCGCTCGTCGACTGGACGGCCGTTGCCCTGGGAACGGTGCAGGGTGGTCAGGGGTTCGAGGTCGGCCGGGTCGACGTCGATGCCGAGTTCCTCGCGGGCCTCGCGCACCGCGGCGGCGTAGACCGATTCGCCCTCCTCGACGTGGCCGGCGGCGGCCGTGGCCCAGTGTCCGTCCATGAAGCCGGTGCCCTGCCGCAGTTGCAGCAGGACCTGCTCGCTGCCCGCTTCGCCTCGACTCTGGCCGTGCCCGTCGCCGCCCGGCACCGTGCGGCGCAGGATCACGTATGCCGCTGGGACCACCCGGAACCGTTGTGTCACGCGGGAAACAGTAGTGGGAGGCGAGGCTACGGTCGGGGCGGGTCAGGGTCGGAGTGGGCGGCGGGGCCGGACGAACCGGGCGAACCGGGCGCGGGATCGGTCCCGGTCGGATGGGCCTTGCCCCCCGATCGGTCGAGGGACCCGAGGCGATCCCGCAACTCGGCGGCGTTCTCCTGGATCAGGTCGCGCAATCCGTCGGCTCCCGCCTCCAGCCGCTCGCGCACCAGATCGGCGTCCGGCAGGGTCCAGCCGCGCCGTCGGGCCAGGACGCTGATGGCGGCCGTGACGACGATCGCGGTCGCCATGCCCGCATTGGTGAGGCCACCGGCATACAGGACGGCCATGACCACGCTGCCCACGAGCGCGCCGGTGGCATACAAGGTGTTGCCCCCGAAGATGGCCGGGGTGCGGCCGACGACGACGTCGCGAATCATGCCGCCGCCGACGGCCGTGACCACGCCGAGGAAGGCCGCCGGGACGGGGTTCAGACCGGCCGCGAGACCTTTGGTGGTACCGGTGGCGGCCCAGCAGCCGAGGGCCAGGGCGTCGGCGACGATGAGGGCCCGGTTCGTCCACTTCCCGCGGATCCGCAGCAGATAGGCGACGGCGGCGCCGGTGAGCGCGACCGGCAGATAGGCCGGGTTGGTCAGGGCGACCGGGAAGCCGTGCTGGAGCATCAGGTCGCGCAGCAGCCCCCCGCCGAGCGCGGACAGGAACGCCAGGACGACGAAACCGACCGGGTCGAAACGTCGTTCGCGGGCGACGACACCGCCGAGGATGCCGTTGGCGAGCACTCCGGTCAGGTCGACCAGGTCGAAGAGCAGGCTGATATCGCGTGGGTTCACGCCGGGTCCAGGCGCTCGTGGAGGAAGGCGAGGACCCGGTCGACGCCCTCCTGTTGACGGTGGACGGTCAGCACGCTGTGCTGCTTGCCGGGGAATTCGACCGCGGTGAAATTGTCGCCGAGCTCGCGGCGCAAGGTGTCGAAGCGGGTGCCGACGGCCGGGTCGTCCCTGTAGCGCAGGCCGAGCACCGGGCATCCGGCGTCGACCTTTTCGCGCACGGCGGCCAGATCCGCGGGGGACAGACCCAGGTCGGCGGCGCGACGGGCGCCGAGCGCCGCCGGACTGGCCGGTTGGGAGAGCACCGGGGCGACGACGGGGGCGCCCACCATCATGGCGAGGGCGTAGCCGCCCGTGAAACACATCCCGATCACGCCGACGCCCGGGGTGGCGTTCGGTCCGCCGAGGTCGGCGTGCAACTGCCGGGCCAGGGCCCGCAGCCACCCGGCGATCGGCGCGGTCCGGCCGGTCGCCAGCAGGGTGAACTCCCGACTCACGCAGATCTGCGCGATGGCGCGGGCGAAGTGTCCCCCCGTGGGGGGACGGCCCGGGGTCCCGAAGAGCACGGGCATCAGCACGGTGAAACCGTCGGCGACCACCTCTTCACCGAAGGCGATGACCTCGGGGATCAGACCCGGCGCCTCGTGGATGACGATGACGCCGGGTCCGCCGCCCTTGCGATAGACGTCGTGCGTGATCCCGTCGCCCTGGTATGCCGTCCGCATCCACGAGGCCAACGACGCCGGTTCGGCCGCATCGTCCCGCGGGGGTGAGGATCCGGCGGAGGGGAGGTCGTCTGGCATACCCCCATTCTGCCCGGGTGGAGGTAATCCAGGGTGCTACTGGCGTACGAAATTACCTCCACCGGCGTCAGGGGGCCCGACCGGCGAGTTCTCGTCCGGGCGCCGCGGCGTGAACGATGAGGACGGGGCACTGGGCGTGCCGCATACAGGCTCGGCTCACCGAACCCAGCAGCATCCCGACGAAGCCGCCGTGACCCCGGCTGCCCACGACGAGCAGTTGCGCATCGGCCGAGGCGTCGACCAGGACCTTGCCGGGCGCGCCGTGGGCGGTCACCCGGCGGACTCGACCGCCGGCCCCATCAGCACCCAGCGCCCTGGCGATCGCCGTGTCGGCGGTCTGCTCGGCGAATCGTTCGGCGGTCCACGGCTCCCGGGCCTCGCCACGGTAGTGCACCCAGTCGGGCTCGTTCTGCCAGGCGATGACGGCCTCGACGGCACCGCCGGCCGCCTCCGCGAGCGCCCGGGCGGTTCGCAACGCGCTGTCCCCCACGGACGAGCCGTCCACCCCGACGACGACCTTGGCCAGCGGGTTGTCGTCACCGGCCGACAGCGGGTCGGCGGTGCCGTGGACGACCAGGACGGGACAGGGTGCGTGCAGGGCGACGGCGCTGCTCGTGGAGCCGAGCAGCAGCCCCGTGAAGCCGTCCAGACCACGCGAGCCGACGACCACCAGGGCCGCCTCGCTGCCGGCTTCGACGAGCGTGGCCACCGCCCCGCCGATCGCGACCCGTTGGACCAGCCCCGCCGGCGGGCTGTCCCCGAAGGCCCGGTCGACCTCCTCGGCGAGCCGGTTCTCCAGGACGCTGCGGTCCACCCGGTCCACCAGCGCCGACGCGGCCCCGTCCGGGGCCCAATAGGCGACCGGCTCCCAGGCGATCACGGCCTCCAGTGGGGCGTCCAGCAGGGTCGCCAGGTACGCCGCCCAGCGCAGGGCCAACCGGGCGCCGTCCGAACCGTCCACCCCGACGATCACGGGGCGGGGCCCCTGTGGCGCACCGTCGGCGGGGGCCGAGGGCGACGTGGGAGACGAGTTCGGTTCGGCTGTCGGCGGATTGATCGGATTCAACGGATTCATCGGTTCCTCCCGCTCCCGAAGGTGGCCCGCTCACGGTACGTCGGTCTGAGATCGCACGGCACGCATGGTCAACGGGGTACACGTCACCGTGTGACGGCACGGACGGACTCTTCCAGTGTCCGCCGCCGCGATCGCGTTGCCAATGCTCGCGAGCTGATCCGTCGGTCACATCGGTCAGCGCGGACCGAACTCCCGGGCCACGTCGAGCAACCGGTCGTTGGCCTCGGGTTCGGCGATGGTCACCCGGACCCCGTCGCCCGCGAAGGGGCGCACGACCAGTCCCGCCCGGGCACAGGCCTGCGCGAAAGCCATCGTGTCCTCACCCAGTGGGAAGTAGACGAAGTTGGCGTGGCTCTGCGGCAACCGCCAGCCCTGCTCGGCGAGGGACCGCGCCACGCGCCCGCGTTCGGCGACGATGGCGTCCACCCGCTCCAGCAACTCCGCGCTCTCCCCCAGCGAGGCGACCGCCGCGGCTTGCGCGATCGCGTTGACGGCGAACGGTGCGGCCGTCTTGGCGAAGGCCGCGGCCAACTCCGGGGAGGCCACGGCATACCCGACCCGCAGACCGGCCAGCCCGTATGCCTTGGAGAAGGTCCGCAGGATCACCAGATTCGGGTGTTCCTCAAGGAGGGCCGGCGCATCCGGGGCGTCGGGGTCGCGGACGAACTCGGCATACGCCTCGTCGATCACGACGCACACCGAGCTCGGCACCCTGGCCAGGAAGAGCCGCAGCTCCCGGTCGTGCACGACCGGCCCGGTGGGGTTGTTCGGCGAACAGATCAGGACGAGCTTGGTGAGCTCGGTGACGGCGGCGGCCATGGCGTCCAGGCGGTGCCGGTGGTCGGCGTCGAGCCCGACCGCCACCCCCCGCGCGCCGGCGAGCCCGGTGACGATGGGGTACATCTCGAACGAGCGCCAGGCATACACGACCTCGTCGCCGGCCTCGCACAGCGCCGTCACGATCTGGGTGAGGACCCCGGACGATCCGGCGCCGACGACGATCCGGGCGGGGTCCACGCCGACGAAGGCCGCGAGCGCGTCGATGAGTTCGCGATTGGCCATGTCGGGGTACCGGTTGAGATCGGCGGCCGCCTTCTCGACCACGCGAAGCACCGAGGGCAGCGGCGGGTAGGGGTTCTCGTTGGAACTGACCTTGTATGCCGTCAGCCCGCTCGTCGCTGACGCCGGCTTGCCCGGGACGTAGTCGGGGACGGCGGCCAGCGCGTCACGCAGGCGGACCGGGGGCCGGGCGGCGGAGTCCATCGCGCCAGGTTAGAGGGGTCGGCCCATCGCGAGCGGGCCGCCCTCGTCGAGTGAGACACTGCGGTCATGATCAAGGACTTCGCCATCAAGACGGCGATCAACGGGGTGGCGTTGTGGCTGGCGGCCTGGTTGGTCCCCGGCATCAACTTCGGCACCAACCCGGAATGGCTGGAGGTCGCCAAGACGGTGGTGCTGGTGGCCCTGGTGTTCGGGCTGGTCAACACCTTGATCAAGCCGGTGGCCAAGCTGTTGTCGCTGCCGATCGTGTTGCTGACGCTCGGGTTGTTCACCCTGATCATCAATGCGGCGATGCTGCAGTTGACCTCGTGGCTGTCCGGCCAGTTGAAGCTGGCGTTCCACGTGGACCACTTCTTCTGGGACGCGATCCTGGGTGCCCTGGTCGTCACCTTCGTGGCGATGATCCTGAACGTGTTCAACCGTGCCGACAACTGAACAACAGGCGACTGAACACACTGAGCGGCCTACGGCACCGGCGGGACAACAGGACTCCTCGCCGCGAGGCGTTCCGGTGGAGTGCCGTCGAACCCGTACAGACCCTCGGGGGTAGGTCCGACGCGCTCAAGACGACAACCCCGACGAAATCGAGAACCGGATACCGGCCGCGGCGAGGAGTCACGGGAATTATCGCCATGGCCGTCGCCCGGTTACAGTCAGATCGGGTGTCCAGTACTTGCCATGTCGGGAATCGGAAGGGGCGCTGAGCGCAGATGGTGCTTCGTTCGGTCGGGATCAGCCCGCTTGACGAGATGGTCTACCGCTGCTCCCTGCGCCAACCGCAGGCCTCGGTCTCCGAGATCGCCGAGAGCGCCGGCATCGATCGACTGACCGCCCAGGCCTGCCTGGACCGGTTGGCGGGCCTGCATCTGATCCAACTGTTGGAGAACCCGCCCGGCGGCCCGGCGCGCGCGGGTGAGGCCACGGTGGTCGCCTCACGCCCCGATGTCGCCATCGACCTGCTCGTGGCCCGGCAGCGCGACCGGCTGGACGACGCGCGTCGGGTCGCGCGGCTGCTGCTCGATGAAATGGTCGTCGAGGACCGGATGCGTCCGGAGTCCCTCGTCGAGGTGGTCACCGGGCCGGCGATGGTGGCGGCCCGGTTCGCGCAGGTCTGCGGACAGGCCAAGGTGTCCATCAAAGGGCTCGACAAGCCGCCGTATGCCGTCCCCCGCGAACAGACCGACCCGCAGATCCACGAACTCGCCGAGGCCGGGGTCGTGGTCCGCACCATCTACTCGACCGAGTCGTGGCAAGACCCGGCCGATCACGAGAACCTCCCGCTGTCGGCCAGCCCGGACGAGGAATGCCGGGCCCACCCCGCCGTCCCGATGAAGCTGATCATCGTCGACAACACCGTGGCCATCATGCCGTTGACTCTTGGCGAGGGCATCGACAGCGTGCTCCTCGTCCACGGCCGGGCCCTGGTCGAGGCATTGGACGCCCTCTTCGAGGCGTTGTGGGTGCAGTCCGTCCCGTTGTCGCATCTGCCCCCGGAGGGCGTGGACGACCGGTTGTTGTTCAACCTGCTGGCCTCGGGGATGAAGGACGAGACGATCGCCCGTCAGCTCGGGGTGAGCGCCCGGACCATCGGTCGGCGGATGAGCGAGGCGATGGCGCGGCTTGGGGCGCGGACCCGCTTCCAGGCCGGTGTGCTGGCCGCCCGGTCCGGGGAACTGGACACGGACTCGCTGGACCGCTGAGCCGGGGGCACCGGCTCGCCGAGCGGGAGCACCGGCATACCGGCGCCGACTCCCGCGCGTCGCCGGAGGCTCTGTCGGTGGTCCGTTCTACGGTCGGACCATGCGAGCGATCCACACCTCCGACTGGCACCTCGGGCGCGCCCTGATGGGTGCCGACCTGGGCGCCGCCCAGGCGGCGGTGCTCGACGCGTTGTGCCGATTTGTGGCCGAGCCGCCGGACGGGGTGCCGGTGGACGTGGTGCTGGTGGCCGGGGACGTGTTCGACCGGGGCGTTCCGCCGGTGGAGTCGATGGAGTTGTTCGAGTCCGTCCTGGAGCGGCTGGTGTCCGTATGCCATGTCGTGGTGACCTCGGGCAACCACGACTCGGCGCGACGGTTGGGGTTCGGGGCCGGGCTGTTCCGGGAGCGCCTGCACCTGGTGACCGACCTCGCGGCCGTGGACCGGCCGGTGCTGGTGACCGGGAGCGACGGGGTGACCGCGGCGGTGTACGCCTTCCCGTACCTGGAGCCGGACGAGGCCAGGGGCGTGTTCGGGACGGCGGAGCGGCCGGTGGCCCGCTCTCACGAGGCGGTGGTCTCGGCGGCGATGGACCGGGTACGAGCCGACGTGGCGGCGCGGGCCGATCGGGGGGCGACGGGAGCGGCGCGGGGGCCTGCGGGAGCGGCGCGGACGGTGGTGATGGCGCATGCCTTCGTGACCGGGGGGGCACCTTCCCCGAGCGAGCGGACGATCAGTGTGGGCGGCGTCGAGTCCGTGTCGGCGCGGTGCTTCGCCGGCGTGGACTATGTCGCGCTCGGGCACCTGCATCGCCCGCAGGAGATCGCGGGCCCGGCCGGCACCGTGGTGCGCTATCCCGGGTCGCCGCTGCGGTATTCGTTCGAGGAGGCCGCGCAGGTCAAGGGCTTCCTCGTCGTCGACCTGCCGGCTGCCGGACCGATCGTGGTGACCCCGCAGGAGTTGCCGCAGCCGCGCGGGATGGCGGTCCTGCGCGACAGCCTCACCGCGCTCGTCTCCTCCCCGGCATACGGGAGGTATGCCGATGACTGGGTCCGGCTGGAAGTCACCGACGACGTGCGTCCCGAGCGGATGATCCCGCGGCTGCGGGAGCGCTTCCCGCACGCCCTGCAGTTCGCCCACGATCCGGCGAATCGGATCGACGTGCCCGCGGTGCCGACGACCCGACGCGGCGAGGACGACGTGCGCGAGCTCGGAGCCGATTTCATCGCCTATGTCACCGCGCGCGAGGCGTCGGACACCGAGGTGGCGCTCTTCGAGACCGCGGCCGAGCGGGCCCGACGGCGGATCGCCGCGGCGGGCGCCTGAGATGTTCCTCGAACGGCTGACCCTGCGAGGCATCGGGCCCTTCGCGGCGCTCGAGGAGATCGACTTCGCCGCCGTCTCGCGCAGCGGGCTGTTCCTGCTGGAGGGGCCCACGGGCTCGGGCAAGTCGACGGTCATCGACGCGATCTGTTTCGCGCTGTACGGCGGGGTGGCCGCCGCCACGGCCTCGACCGAACGGATCGCCTCGCATCACCTCGGCGCCGGGGAGCGCCCCGAGATCGACCTCGTCTTCAGTACCGCCCGGGGTCGCTATCGGGTCGTGCGACGACCGGAGTTCGTCCGGCCGAAGAGCCGCGGTGCGGGGGTGACCACCGAAAAGGCGTCGCAGGCGTTGTACCGGTTGACCGGCGAGGACGATGCCGTCGGCGAACTGTTGTGCCGGAGCGCTCGCGAGATCGGCGACGAGATCCTGGACGCCGTGGGGTTGAGCCGGGAGCAGTTCGTCAAAACCGTCGTGCTGCCGCAGGGCGAATTCGCGAATCTGCTGCGGGCCAAGGCCGAGGACAAGGCCCGGCTGTTGGAGAAACTCTTCGCCGCCGGCGGTTACCGCACCATCCAGGACGAGCTCAAGACCCTCGGCGAGCAGGCATTGGCCCGGCGGGCCGAGGCGAGCGCCACGATCCTGGCCCGGGTCGACGCCTTCGCCGGCGCCGTCGGGGTGCCGGACGGTGATCGGGTGGCCTTGCGGGATCTGGCGTTGCGCGACGACGAGTCGGCCCGGCGCGAGGTCGATCGCCTGGTGACCGAGCAGGCGGACGCCGCCGAACGGTCGCGGGCCGACGCGGGTTTGGCCGCGGCCCGGCGGTCGCAAGCGGAGGACGCGTGGCGGGCGGCGGTCGATGTCGTCGAGCGAGCCGCGCGGCGGGCCGAGCTTCAGGCGACCGCCGCGGCCCTGGCCGGCCGGGCCGCTTCGATGGACGAACGGCGCGCAGAGGCGGACGCGGCCCGACGGGCGGCCGTCACGACGCCCTCGAGGCGGGCTGCGGAGTCCGCCAGGTCGCAGCTCGCCGCGGCCCGAGTAGACCTGGAGCGCGCCCGGGCCGGTGTCGTAGCGGTCGGTGTCGCGGAGGTCGGCGTCGTGGAGGTTGGCGTCGTGGAGGTTGGCGTCGCGGTCGGCGGGGCGGAACTCGACCCGGGTGACGAACGGCG
>JBDIAR010000021.1:0-27081 GCA_039812545.1 Dermatophilaceae bacterium
CGAAACCCGCTGCGGCCTATGGGCTGTGGATCCACGGCAACCAGGGCGTCGACGGCGCCGCGCGCGCGGTCCACTCGATCACGACGGGCTTGGCGTGGGAGCGGGTGCACGATGACGTCGTCGTGCTCGGCGGCCCGAACCGGGCCGATCTCGAGGCGTGCTTCGACCTCGGCGCGACCCTCGCCGCAACGCTGATGACGAACTGACCGGTATGCCGTCCGCCCTGTTGCGCCGGCCCGAGTGACCACCCGCCGGACAGGCAATCGCCCGCGACCCGGTCCGGGGCGCGGCGTGTTGCCCCGTGGTGGACGCGTTTGCCCGTCGGCCGGGTCGAGTCAGCGCCTCAACCCGGCCGCAGGTCGACAGCTGTGACCGTCGCGAGGCTGATGACAGACTGACCCGTATGCCGTCCGCCCTCCTGCGCCGAGTCCATGCCGCCTATCGCCGGACCGGCGCCGACTTACCGGGCGGCGACCCGCTGCGGGCCCACGGGGTCGCGATGGAGGGCTACTTCTGGCGGATCACCGATGGCGACGAGGCGATCATCGCGCTCATCGGGGTCAACCGCCGCCGCGAAAAGCCTTGGGCCACGATGGGACTGGCCTCTCGGCATACCCTCACGACGACGGCCCACCCCGAGGCGTATGCCGATCCGGACCGCGTGCACGCCGCCGCCGGGGCGGCCTTCGACGGCGACGACCGGCGGCTGCACGTCGACCTCGGGCCCGGCGCCCGGCTCGACGCCGTCTTCGAGGATCTCGTCCCCTGGCCGACGCGCCGCCCGTTCGGCGGGTCCAGCGTCTTCCACAGCGTGCCGCGGCTCAACCAGTACTGGCATCCTTGGCTGCTGGGCGGCCGAGCCAGTGGCAGCGCCGAACTCGACGGCCGCACAGTGGAGTTCGCCGGCGCTCAGGTGTATGCCGAAAAGAACTGGGGCGCAGAGGGATTCCCGCAGGCGTGGTGGTGGGGACAGGCGCAGGGCTTCGCCGACGACGCCGCGTGCGTCGCCTTCGCCGGGGGAGTGGTGACGGCCGGACCGCTGCGCACTGAGGTGACCGCGCTGGTCGTCCGGCTACCGGATGGCACGGTGCTGCGACTCGGCGATCCGGTGGTCTCGCCGGTGCGTGCCCGTGTCACCGACGAGACGTGGGACCTGGTCGGGCGCGGTGGCCGTTGGCGGGTGGAGGTCCATGCCGCGGCGCCGTTGTCCGCGGCGCACGTGCTGCCGGTCCCGCTGCCCTCGCAGGGCCGCAACACCGCAGGAGCGATCGAACACCTGCACGGCGACCTGTCGATCGCCGTCCGGCGCGACGGCCGGCTGGTCTGGGAGGGGCACTCGCGGGTCGCCGGATTGGAGCACGGCGGGCTGGACCGGGCCGAAGCGGAACTGCGCCGACGCGGCATACCGGACGGGGATGGCGCAGCACCCAGGCCCTGACGCCCAACACGCCCAGTCCGAAAGCTGTTGTGAATCAGCCAGATTCACAGGCCGGAGCGCTCGGCCTTCAGCTCTCGGGCCATCAGCTTGCGCCCCATGTCGGTCGGCGTCATGACGCCCTCGATGACGGCGACCACGGCCTCGGCGATCGGCAGCTCCACCCCGTGACGTCGGGCCAGTTCGAGCAGCGGCCGGGCCGACTTGACGCCCTCGGCGGTCTGGCGCACGACGGCCTCGGCCTCGGCGACGCTGCGCCCCTGCCCGAGGAGCCGGCCGAACGAGTTGTTGCGGGACAACGACGACATGCACGTCACGACGAGGTCGCCGACCCCCGCCAGTCCCGACATCGTCAACGGGTCGGCGCCCATCGCCACCCCGAGACGCTGCATCTCAGCCAGTCCGCGGGTGATGAGGGTCGCCTTCGAGTTGTCGCCGAGGCCGAGACCGTCGGCCATACCGACGGCCAACGCGATGACATTCTTCACCGAGCCGCCGAGTTCGGAGCCGATGACGTCGGTGTTGGTGTACGGCCGGAAATAGCTCGTCGCGCATACATCTGCGACGCGTTCGGCGGTGGCCGGGCTCGGGCTCGCGATCGTCGTGGCGGCCGGCTCCTTGCGGGCGATCTCGCGGGACAGGTTCGGACCGGAGACGACGGCGAAGCGGTCCGGCCGCACCGGACCGGCCTCGATGATCACCTCGCTCATCAGTTTGGAGGTGCCCAGCTCGATGCCCTTCATCAAGGACACCACGATCCGGTCCTTCAGCAGGGCGCCCCACTCGAGCAGATTGGCCCGACAGGTCTGCGCCGGCAGGGCCAACACGACGATCTCCGCGCCGGCCAGCGCTCGCGCGGGGTCGGTGGTGGCGCTCACCGATTCGGGCAGCACCAGGTCGGGGTGATAGCGCGAACTCGTCCGCGTCGTCGTGATGTCGTCCACCTCGTCGGCGAACCGTCCCCACATCGACACGGTGTTGCCGGCGTCGGCCAGGACGGCCGTGAACGCGGTGCCCCAACTGCCCGTGCCGAACACCGCGATGTGCGTCGGCGTTTGCGACATCGGCACGCGCAGACCTCCTCGACGACGCGGGACGGCACCCGCGGGACCGCCGTCCGGCGGCCCGACACAGATGCTCCCACCTGAGCGCGCGCGACGCACGTAGGGCGTAAGGTCGATTATCGCGAGAGAGGGGTTGCGTTGGGAGGTATGCCGCGCCTGACTGCTGCGCTGTTCGCCGTTGTGTTGAGCGCGTGTCACGGGCCGGCGACCGACGCGCCGACGCTCCAGCCACCGCGGATCAGCTCTGCGGCCGCGCAACCGGTGTCCACGGCATCGACCTCGAAGCCCTCCGGCGAACGCGACCCGCAGACCGGGCTTCGGTTCGTCGCCGAGTCCGCCCTCACTCCCGAGGCGCAGACGACGCTGCGGCTGATTCGGGCCGGTGGCCCCTTTCCGTACTCTCAGGACGGCGTCGTCTACAACAACTACAACGGCAGGCTGCCCCGGCATACCAAGGGGTGGTACCACGAGTTCACCGTCGTGACCCCCGGAGAGCGTGACCGCGGGCCGCGCCGGATCGTGGCCGGCCGGGACGGGATGAAGTTCTTCACGATGGACCACTACAACAGCTTCCGCCGGATCCAGGAGGGTTCGTGATCGCATTCCTGCGTCCCGACACCGATCTCGACAGCGTTGTCGGAGAGGCGGTTTCCGCCGGGCGGACCGTGTACGTCGTGGCCGCGGGGCGGGACGTGTCGCACTCGATCGCGCAGTTCGCCGAGGTGATGCGGTTCCCCGAGTGGTTCGGGCAGAACCTCGACGCGCTCAGCGACTCGCTGCGCGATTTCCACGGCCCGCCCGGCGGTCTGACGTTGATCTGGGACCACATCCGGCCGTTGCGTCGTGCCCACCCCACGGGTTACGAGTCGATCCTGGCCGTCCTCGACGATGCGACCGAGGAACGACCGGACTTGGAGGTCAAGGTCGTCCAGCGTTGAGCCGGGTGTCCAGGTATGCCTTGAGTTCGTCCAGCCCGGCCCGGAACTCGGCATAGCTGACGCCTTGCTCCGCGCGTTTGCGGTCGACGACGACATTGCCGCCGGGTTCGATCTCGGCGTGCTCGACATCGCCCACGGCGTCGGCACCCTGCTGGCGCAACGCGGTCCGCAACTCCATCCGGCTCATCCCGAGGCGGTCCAGCGCGGCGTCATCGACCACGCCGTCGGTCACCAGGGTCGTCGGCGAGCCCTCCAGCAGGCGCCCCACCACCTCGAACCGTTGCGTGATCCGTTCCAGTGCGGCATTGACGGCGAGCAGGACGATGGCGCCGAGCAGCCCACCGGCCAATGAGTTGTCGTTCCCGATAATCGCGTTCTGGACGACATTGGACAGCAGCAGGACGACGACCAGATCGAGGCTGTTCATCTGGGCCATCAGGCGTTTGCCGGCGAACCGGATCATGATGACGATCCCCAGGTAGACGGCCACGGTGCGGATGACCTTCTCCGGGGCCGGAATCTGGATCGCGATGAGGTCGTCCCAGATCGACGATGAATCGGCCGTCGGGAATGCCAGTGCCACCGGGTATGCCAGTTGGACCATCCGAGAGCGCCTCTTTCGTCAGGTACGTGGGTTCGTCGGTTACGTCGGGTGTGCCCCGGGTGCTCACAATAGATTGCGCTCGTAGGCGACTCTGACGGCGGCAGCGCGGTCACTCACGCCGAGCTTGTCGTAGGCATGCAGCAGATGTGTCTTCACCGTCGCCTCGCTCACCATCAGCCGCTGCGCGGCCGACCGGTTGGTCCCACCGGCCGCGATGAGGCGCAGCACCTCCAACTCCCGGCCCGTCAAGCTCTGTTCGTGGCGCTGACCGGTGAGGACGGCCAGTGCGGCCGCCCCGATGACCGGTCGGCCGGCGGCGACATCCCGCACGGCCCGGATCAGGTCTGCTCGATGGGTGTCCTTGAGCAAGAAACCATCCGCCCCGGCCTCCAACGCCGCGCGGACATCCCGATCGGTGTCGTAGGTCGTCAGGACCAGAATGGCCGGTCGACGTCGCCCGCCGGTGCGCAGGGCTCGGATCGCCAGGAGGCCGTCTCCTCCGGGCATTCGCAGGTCCATCAAGATCACGTCGAGCGACTCGGCACCTGCGCCGTCCACGATCGCGAGAGCTTCCACCCCGTTGCCCGCCTCCGCGACCACCGCGATGTCGTCCTCGTGGTCGATCATGCCGCGCAGTCCGTCTCTGACCACCGGATGGTCGTCGACGATCATCACCCGGATCCGGATCGGCGGCGATTCGCCGGACCGGCTCATCCGGGGACCGCCGCACTCACGGTGCAGCCGTCCTGCGCCGCGGTCTCGATCTCCAGGCTCCCTCCGACGGCGGCGATGCGGGCGCGCATCCCCCGCAGCCCGGCTCCGAATGGCACGCACGCCGCATCGAAACCACGCCCGTCGTCGCGCACGTCGAGCCGGACCTCGCGGGCATCGTAGGTCAGCGTCAGGGCGACCTGAGAGGCGCCGGCGTGCCGGGCGACGTTCGCCAGTCCTTCTTGAGCCACCCGCAGCAGCGTCTCGTCGTGGGCGGTCGGTTTGGCCGGGCCCTCGATATGCACCAGCGCTGCGACGCCGTTGATCTCGGCCCAGCGCTGTGCCGTCCGTTCGATCGCCGTGGGCAGGCCGTCGGCCTCAAGGGCGGGGGATCCCAGCGCGTGGATCGCCCGGCGCGCCTCGGCCAGACTGTCGCGGGCCACCCGCGAGGCGACCTCGACCCGCGCCTGCCAGTCCGAACGGTCGCCGCGCGCGTCGATGGCCTCCAGTTGGGTGATGATGCCGATCAGCCCCTGGGCCACGGTGTCGTGGATCTCCCGCGACAACCGGGCTCGCTCGTCCAAGACCCCGGCTTCACGGGCCTGCTCGAGCAGTTGCTCCTGTAGGGCGGCGGTCCGCCGGTGCTCGGCCTCCAGTGCCTTGACCGCCTCCTCGCGTCGGTCGACGTCCCGTTCGCGCTGCTCACCGAGATGGGTCATCAGGGCGCCCAGGCCGGCGTTGACCAGGAACAGGACGAGATAGAGCCAGGGTCGGGCGATCACTCCGGGGAGGCCACCCGTTTGTCCGATGGCCACCACCGTGGCGGTGCCGATCATGCCCGCGGTGGTCTGCCTGCGCGGCAGTCGACGCTGGGCGTCGACATATCCGGTGAATGCGTAGATGCACGTGAACGGCACCGCCGAGACGAGGGCCGCGCAGAGCACCAGGTGAGACCAGAACCAGCCGGCGCGCAGCCCCGGCCGCCGATCCCCCCACCAACGGTAGGCGAGCACGACGGCCGCGAAGCACGCCGCCCACTCCAGGTCGACCGGCATACCCCAGTCCAACGTCCCGGCGGTCGCCACGAGCGAGACGACCATGAGGGGATAGGGGATCAGCCGCAGCGCCGGGTGCTCGACCACAGCGGCGCGCTCTGGGCGGTTTCGGCGGACCTCGGTCATGCGCTCATCCTCCCGCAGCGCGGCCACTCGGGCATCGTCATCACGGTCATCCCCGTCATCACCGCCACCGGAACCGGCGGCTGGCCAGCAGCCCACAGCCGACCGTCCACGCCGCCATGACGGATAGCTGACTCAGCAACGGCCACTGCCCGAACATCGCGAACTGCATCGCCCGGCCGGCCGCTCCGCTCGGCAGCAGCTCGCAGATCCGGGCGAGCCAATCGGGCATGGCCGGGATGGGGATCCACATTCCCGAGGCGAACCAGAGCACTGGAGTCACGACGGCGCCGATACCGGTGGCCAGTCGCGCCGTGCGGGCCACGGCGGTGATGAGCGCCCCGATTGCGACGAAGGAGATCAGGGCGAGGATCGCGCTCAGCGCGAAGGGCGCCACCGCGCCGGGCAGGCCGACCCCGGTGAGCACGGGGGTCAGGATGAGCAGCGCGGTGGTCGCCAGGCCGACCGCGCACTGGACGGCACACACGGCGGTGAGCAGAGCCGCCGGGGAGGCCGGGGTGGCCTGCAGTCGACGCAGGATCCCCTCCTGTCGGTAGGTGGCGATGGTCGTCGGCAGGGTCTGCACGGCCAGCATGGACAGGGCGAACAAGGCGATGGTCGGCAGGTAGAGCTGACTCCAGCTCAGGCCGTCCAGCATGTCCTGCGAGGTGCGCAGACCCGGGACGAGGTTGATGACCAGGTTGGCGATCAGCGGGACGGCGACTCCCCAGGCCACGGCAGCCGGTTCACGGGCCAGCAGGCGCGCCTCGTTGCGCGTCATGGCGGTCATGGCGGTCAGGGCGCTCATCGCGTTTCAGCTCCCGTCGGGATCACCGGCTCATCCTCGTGCCGAGTCAGCGCGAGGTATGCCTCGTCGAGGTCGGGTGTCTCCAGGCGCAGTTCGCGCGCGGTGATGCCGCGCCCACCCAGGTAGGCCAGGACCGTGCCCGGCGCGTCCGCCGTCCCGGTGACGACCATGCGGGTACCGGTGGCGGCGACCTCGCCGACCCCGGGCAGCCCGGACAGCTCGGTCGGATCCACCGGGGCCGAGGGCACGAAGCTCAGCCTCTGCGAACAGTCGCCGCGCCGGGCCAGCGCCGTCGGGGAGTCGTCGGCGACCACGCGGCCGTCCCGCAGCAGGATGACTCGGTCGCAGAGCCGCTGCGCCTCCTCCATGAAGTGGGTCACGAGCACGATGGTCAGACCGTCACGACGCAGTTCCTCCAGATAGGCCCAGATCTCGCGGCGGGCCGCCGGGTCCAGGCCGGTCGTCAGCTCATCGAGGAAGGCGATCCGTGGCCTGCCGACGAGAGCGAGCGCAACGGAGAGGCGCTGTTGTTGGCCGCCGGAAAGCTGCTCGAATCGGGTGTTCCGCTGCGCGCCCAGCCCGAAGCGTTCGATCAGTTCGCCGGCCTGGAGAGGGTGGGCGTAGAACGAGCGGAACAGGTCGAGAGCTTCGACGACGGTGATCTTGGCGGGCAGTCGGCACTCCTGCAGCTGCATACCGAGTTCCTCACGCAGCCGGGGTGGTGCGTCGCGCGGGTCCATCCCGTCGATGCGTACCCGGCCGCCGTCGGGCTCGCGCAATCCGCCCAGGCACTCGACGGTGGTGGTCTTGCCCGAGCCGTTCGGCCCCAGAATCCCGAGGGTATGCCCCTGGTCGAGGGTGAAGGAGACGCCATGGACGACGTCTCGGCCCCCGTAGGTCTTCGTCAGGTCCTGGACGTCGAGGTAGCTCATTGTCCCGTAGCTCATGACTCCAGCCTCGGCCGGAGAGCACGGCGGGGCCTCAACCGACCGGCTCGAGTTCGGCTCCACCGATCGGTTGATGTTGCGCGGCGACGGCCGCGCCGCGTCGTCGAACGGCCTTGGCGTATTGGTGCGCGCCGACACCCGCCGGGGGCGACAATGGAGCAGCTCCGCTCGACGCAGCTTTCCGGTGTCGAGCGGCGACGTCTGCGAAGGAGGAAGAACCGGATGAGCCGGATACCGGCCCGCGTGCTGCTCGACCACGTTGTGGACCCCGGCACCTTCGTCTCCTGGGACGAACCCCCACTTCCGCCGCTGCCGGATTTCGCGACCGAGCGGTACGCCCAGGATCTGGCCACCGCCCGGGAGCGCACCGGCCTGGACGAATCGGTCCTGACCGGCGAGGCGCTGATCCGCGGCTGGCGGGTCGCCCTGCTCGTCAGCGAGTTCGACTTCCTCGCCGGCTCGATGGGCGTCGCCGCGGCGGAGCGGCTGACCCGGGCGGTGGAGCGGGCGACCGCGCAGCGTATGCCGCTGCTCGCCAGTCCGACCTCCGGCGGCACCCGGATGCAGGAGGGCACGGTCGCCTTCATGCAGATGGTCAAGATGACCCAGGCGATCAACGCGCACAAGTCCGCGGGACTGCCGTACCTGGTGTACCTGCGCCATCCGACGACCGGTGGCGTGATGGCGTCCTTCGGTTCGCTCGGCCACCTCACCGTCGCCGAACCCGGGGCGCTGCTCGGTTTCCTCGGCCCGCGGGTGTACGAGGCGCTCTACGGGGAGAAGTTCCCAGACGGGGTCCAGGTCGCCGAGAACCTCCAACGTCGCGGCATCGTCGACGCGGTCCTCACCCCCGCCGAACTCGCGGAAGCCGTCGACCGCGGGTTGCGCGTCCTCATGGCGCCCCGCACGGGACTACCGGACATCGACCCACCCGAGCAGGTACCCCCCAGCGGCCTGCCGGCCTGGGAGTCGATCCTGATCACCCGGCGTCCGGACCGGCCCGGGGTGCGCGAACTACTCCGGTATGCCGCGCAGGACGTCGTGGCGATGAGCGGTACGGGTCAGGGGGAGTCCGACCCGGGGATGCTGCTCGCCCTGGCACGGTTCGGCGCGGCGCCGTGCATCGTGCTCGGACAATGTCGGCACGGGCAGCGGGTCGACCAGCCGATGGGGCCGGGGGCGCTGCGCGTGGCCCGGCGCGGCATCCGGGTCGCCCGCGAGCTCGATCTGCCGCTCGTCTCGGTCATCGACACCCCCGGTGCGGCGCTCTCGGCGGCCGCCGAGAACGGCGGGATCGCCGGTGAGATCGCCCGCACCTTGGCCGACCTGACCGACCTGCGCGCCCCCACCGTCTCGGTCCTGCTGGGCCAGGGCACCGGCGGCGGGGCGCTCGCACTCGTGCCGGCCGACCGGGTGCTGGCGGCCCAACACGCGTGGCTCTCGCCGCTGCCGCCCGAGGGGGCCAGCGTTATCGTCCACCGCGACACCAGCCACGCCCCCGAGATGGCCCAGGCCCAGCACGTGCGCGCCGCCGAACTCGTCGGCAACGGCATCGTCCACCGCCTGATCGCCGAGCACGACGACGCGGCCGACGAACCCGAGGCGTTCTGCCGACGGGTGGGCCGGGCGATCCAGTGGGAGCTGACCGACCTGCTGCGGCTGACCCCCGACGACCGCCTCGCGGCCCGGCACCGCCACTTCCGGGTGATGGGACTGCCGAGGTCGTGAGCCGGATGAGGGACAATCGGGGACGTGACCCCCGATCATCCCGCTGCCCGCCGCCGGATCGTCGTGCTGGGGTCGACCGGTTCGATCGGCACACAAGCCCTGGACATCGTGCAGCGCAACCGCGATCGCTTCGAGGTCGTCGGGCTCGGCGCCGGCCGGAACACCGCCCTGTTGGCCGCCCAAGCGGTGGCCCTGCGCGCCCCCGTCATCGCCGCGTCGGTCGACGACCCCGCCGAACTTGAGGACGCTGTCGCGCAAGCGGTCCGCGCGACGGACGCACCGGCATACCGGCCGGAGATCCTCACCGGTCCGGACGCCGCCACCGCCCTGGCCGAACGACCCTGCGACGTGGTCCTGAACGGCATCACGGGAGCGGTCGGGCTCGCCCCGACGCTCGCCGCGCTGCGCACCGGCCGGACGCTGGCGCTGGCCAACAAGGAGTCCCTCATCATCGGCGGCCCGCTCGTCAAGGCGCTCGCCGCGCCCGGTCAACTCGTGCCGGTGGACTCCGAACACAGCGCGCTCGCGCAGTGCCTGCGCGGCGGCCGGGCCGGCGAGGTCCGCCGCCTCGTGGTCACCGCGAGCGGCGGACCGTTCCGGGGTATGCCGCGTGAGGCTCTGCACGATGTCACGCCGGCGCAGGCCCTGGCGCATCCGACGTGGGACATGGGCAAGGTCGTGACGACGAATTCGGCCACCTTGGTCAACAAGGGCCTGGAGGTCATCGAGGCGCACCTGCTCTTCGACATCCCCTTCGACCGGATCACCGTGGTCGTCCACCCGCAGTCGATCGTGCACTCGATGGTCGAATTCGTCGACGGCTCGACCCTGGCGCAGGCCTCGCCCCCTGATATGCGGCTGCCGATCGCGTTGGGGATGGCCTGGCCGGACCGGGTGCCGGGCGCCGCACCGGCCTGCGACTGGAGCCGGGCGGCGACCTGGGAGTTCTTCGCGTTGGACGACGACGCCTTCCCGGCTGTTCGGCTGGCCCGCGAGGTCGGGGCGGCCGGTGGTGTCCTGCCGGCGGTCTACAACGCCGCCAACGAGGTATGCGTGGAGGCCTTTCACGACGGGGCGATCCGGTTCACCGCGATCGTGGACACCGTCGAGCAGGTCGTTCGCGATGCCACGTCAGGCGGCCACGGCATACCGGACAGGCCCGGTATGCCGGCGACCCACGGCATACCGGGAACGAATGACGCGCCGGGGCAGTTGACCTACACGTCGGTCATCGCGGCCGACGACTGGGCCCGCCGGCGGGCGGCCGACCTGCTCGGTCTGGCCGTCGTCCGGCCTGACGCGGGCAGCGAGGAGCCGACATGACAGCCGTTCACTACGCGATCGGCGTGCTCGTCATCGTCGTCGGCGTCGCCGTCTCCATCGCCCTGCACGAGCTCGGTCACCTCATTCCGGCGAAGCGCTTCGGGGTCAAGGTGCCGCAGTACATGATCGGTTTCGGCCCGACGCTGTGGTCCCGGCAGGTGGGGGAAACCGAGGTCGGCGTCAAGGCGATCCCGCTGGGTGGCTATGTGCGGATGATCGGGATGTTCCCGCCGGAACCCGGCGGCGACGAGGCGCAGCTGCGACGGTCTTCGACCGGCCGGTTCAGCCAGCTCATCGACCAGGCCCGGGCGGACTCGATGGACGACGTCCAGCCGGGCGATGAGGACCGGGTGTTCTACAAGCTCCCGGTCCGCAAGAAGGTCGTCGTCATGCTCGGCGGACCGCTGATGAACCTGCTGCTGGGGACGGTGATCATCGGGGGCGTCCTCACGCTCTACGGGGTGCCCACGACGATTCCCCGGTTCGCGGCGATCAGTACCTGCGTTCCGACCGCCGAACCGACCGTCGCCAAACCCCAGCCGGCGTGCGCGGCCGGCGACCCGGTGGCGCCGGCCGCCCAGGCCGGACTGCAGGCCGGTGACGAGGTGACCGCCGTCAACGGCACCCCGGTCACCCAGTGGTCCGAGGTCAACGACGTCATCCGCGCCTCGCCGGGCGAACAGATCGCCCTGACCGTCCAGCGCGACGGAGCCACCCGGACCGTCACCGTCGTGCCGACCGCCCTGCGCCGTCCGGTCCCGAACCTGGCCACCGGCAAGTACGAACTCGATGCCGACGGCAAGCTCGTCTTGCGCACCGTCGGCTTCCTCGGCGTTACCGCGGACGTCGCCCCGGTCCGCCAGCCGATCACCGCCGTGCCCGGCGCGGTGGGTCAGCAACTCCAGGCGATGGGCGGGGTGATCATCGCACTCCCGCAGCGGATGGTCGGCGTAGCCCAGGCGGCCTTCGGATCCGGAGAGCGCGACCCCAACGGACCGATCTCCGTGGTCGGGGTCGGCCGGGTCGGCGGCGAGATCGCCTCCGTCGGTCTGTCCGACCGTGGGGATTCGCTGGCGACCGTGCTCACCCTGGTCCAACTCGTCGCCGGCCTGAACCTGGCCCTGTTCGTGTTCAACCTGATCCCGCTGCTGCCACTGGACGGTGGTCACGTCATCGGCGCGTTGTGGGAGGGCGTCAAGCGCCGCTGGTCGGCGCTGCGCGGACGCCCGGACCCGGGGTACGTCGACGTCGCCAAGGCACTGCCCCTGGCATACACGGTCTCGGTGGTCCTCATCGGGATGTCGATCCTGTTGATCTATGCCGACTTGGTCCGACCCGTCAGTCTGTTCGGCTGACGGTTCGACTGACGGTTCGACTGAGCTGGATGCGCGGGCTGAGATACTGGCGCCCATGACGTCTCTTGGTATGCCGGCCCTGCCGGCTCCGGTCCTGTCGCCGCGGCGCCCGACCCGCAAGATCCGGGTGGGCAAGCTCGAGGTCGGCGGCGACGCCCCGATCACCGTGCAGTCGATGACGACGACGCTGACCTCCGACGTCAACGCCACCTTGCAGCAGATCGCCGAACTCACCGCCGCCGGCTGCGACATCGTCCGGGTGGCCTGCCCGAGCCAGGACGACGCGGACGCGCTCGCGCAGATCGCGCAGCACTCCCAGATCCCGGTGATCGCCGACATCCACTTCCAGCCCAAATACGTCTTCGCGGCCATCGAGGCCGGCTGCGCCGCGGTGCGGGTCAACCCCGGCAATATCCGGGCCTTCGACGACCAGGTCAAGGAGATCGCGCGGGCCGCCAAGGACCACGGGGTGTCGTTGCGGATCGGGGTCAATGCGGGTTCGCTCGACAAGCGCCTGCTGGAGAAGTACGGCCGCGCGACGCCGGAGGCCCTCGTGGAGTCCGCCGTGTGGGAGGCGGGGCTTTTCGAGGAACACGACTTCCACGACTTCAAGATCTCGGTCAAGCACAACGACCCGGTCGTCATGGTGCGCGCCTACCAGTTGTTGTCCGAACGCGGCGACTGGCCGTTGCATCTGGGGGTGACCGAAGCGGGTCCGGCCTTCCAGGGGACGGTGAAGTCCTCGGTGGCCTTCGGGGCGCTGCTCAGCCAGGGGATCGGCGACACGATCCGGGTGTCGCTGTCCGCGCCGCCGGTGGAGGAGGTCAAGGTCGGCATCGCGATCCTGCAATCCCTCAACCTGCGGCCGCGCAAGCTGGAGATCGTGTCCTGTCCGTCCTGCGGCCGGGCCCAGGTCGACGTCTACACCCTCGCCGACCAGGTCACCAAGGGGCTGGAGGGGCTGACCGTGCCGTTGCGGGTGGCCGTCATGGGCTGTGTGGTCAACGGTCCCGGCGAGGCCCGCGAGGCCGATCTCGGGGTCGCCTCCGGCAACGGCAAGGGCCAGATCTTCGTGCGCGGCGAGGTGGTCAAGACCGTCGCCGAAAAGGACATCGTCGAGACCCTCATCGAGGAGGCGATGCGCCTGGCCGAGCAGATGGCGGAGAGTTCCGACGAGGCGCCGGAGGGTATGCCGACCGTCACCGTGTCCTGAAAGCCAGAAAATCCTGACCCGTCGGCTGGTCGACAAACCGTCCGCGCCGTCGGCAATCCGGGACCGCCCGCCCCCACGACGTCGCCGTCCAGCGTTTCGCCGCGACACCGCGGTCCTGGGCACGCGACAATGTCGCTGTGCTGCGCACGTCCACGCCGGTCGTCGCGGTCGGGGCCGCCGACCTCGACCGAGCCCTGGCGTTGTGTGCGACCGACCCGATCGCCCACGCGTTCGTCGCCACCAAGCTCGTCGAGGGCATCCTGGTCCAGCAGCCCGGCGCGGTCCTGGGCTTCCGCGCCGACGGACGACTCGAATCCCTCCTGCTGACCTCGGCCAATGTCGTGCCGGTGCAATGCCACGACGAGGCGGTCGCCGCGTTCGCGGACCGGATCACCGGGTGGCGCCGGCAATGCGCGTCGATCTTCGGGCCGCACGAATCCGTGGGAGCACTGTGGCGGCGTTTGGCCGGGGCGTGGGGCCCGGCCCGCAGCATCCGCTCGCGTCAGCCGTTGATGGCCACGACCACCCCGCCAAGTCGGCTCGGCCTGTACCTGGACCCGAATGTCCGGTTCGCCGAGCCCGACGAGGTCGACGCCGTCGTGCCGGCCTCGGCCCGGATGTTCACCGACGAGATCGGGTACCCCCCGTATGCCGGTTCGTCCCGTGGCTACCGCGCCTCCGTCGGTGCGTTGATCGCGGCTCGGCGCACCCTGGTGCGGATGGATGCCGGCGAGGTGATCTTCAAGGCCGACGTCGGTTCGGTGGCGCTCGGCGTCGCGCAGATCCAGGGCGTCTGGCTGCACCCGGGACTGCGCGGGCGGGGGATGGCCCGGCCCGCGATGGCGGCCGTCACGGAACTGGTGATGGCCGAGATCGCGCCCACCGCGTCGTTGTACGTCAACGATTACAACGTCGCCGCCCGGGCGACCTACCTGCGCTGCGGCTTCCGCGACGTCGGCACCTTCGCCACCGTCCTGATGTGACGCGGCGCTGCGGGAGACCTGACCGGTCGCCGCGCACCGGCCCGTTATCCTGCTGGGGTTGCCCACCCACCTCGTGACGAAGGGACTACACCGTGCCGCGCACGTTGCGCATGTCCACCCTGTTCCTGCGTACCCTGCGCGAGGACCCGGCCGATGCCGAGGTGCCCAGTCACAAGCTGCTCGTCCGGGCCGGATACATCCGCCGGGTCAGTCCCGGCGTGTACACCTGGCTGCCGCTCGGGCTGACCGTGCTCCGCAAGGTCGAACAGATCGTCCGCGAGGAGATGGACGCCATCGGCGCCCAGGAACTCATCTTCCCGGCCCTGCTGCCACGAGAGCCCTACGAGGCGACGGACCGGTGGACCGAATACGGCGACAACGTCTTTCGGCTCAAGGACCGCAAGGGCAACGACCATCTGCTCGGCCCGACCCACGAGGAGATGTTCACCCTCGCGGTGAAGGACTTGTACTCCTCCTACAAAGACCTGCCGCTGTCGCTCTACCAGATCCAGACGAAGTACCGCGACGAGGCCCGCCCGCGCGCCGGTGTTTTGCGCGGCCGGGAGTTCGTCATGAAGGATTCGTACTCCTTCGACATCGACGCGGCCGGTTTGGAGGAGTCCTACCAAAAGCACCGGACGGCATACCAGCGGATCTTCGACCGGCTGGGCTTCGACTATGTCATCGTCCAGGCGATGGCCGGGGCGATGGGCGGCAGCAAGAGCGAGGAGTTCCTCGCCACCGCCGACAACGGCGAGGACACCTACGTCCGCTGTGGGTCGTGTGGGTATGGCGCCAATGTCGAGGCGGTGCGCGTCCCCGCGCCGCCTTCTCGTACGACCGCGGACCTGCCCGAGGCGCACGTCGAGGACACTCCGGACACGCCGACGATCGACACCCTGGTCGACCTGCTGAACCGGGCTCATCCGCGGGCCGACGTACGCTCGTGGACCGCCGCGGACACGTTGAAGAATGTCGTCGTCCTGCTCGTCCACCCCGACGGCCGGCGCGAGCCGCTCGTCATCGGCGTCCCCGGGGATCGAGAGGTGGACGAGAAACGCCTTGCGGCACAAGTGGAACCAGCCGCGGTCGAGGCGTTCACCGAGGAGGACTTCGGGCAGTGGCCCGGTCTCGTTCGCGGCTATATCGGCCCGCAGGTGCTTGGTGCCGAAGGAACGGCCGGCGTCCGCTATCTGGTCGATCCCCGGGTGGCGGACGGGACCGCGTGGGTGACCGGTGCCAACGAACCCGGCCGTCACGTCCTCGACCTCGTCGCCGGTCGGGACTTCACCCCCGACGGCACGATCGAGGCGGCCCAGGTTCGCGACGGCGATCCGTGTCCGGTCTGCGGCGGCGCGCTGGCGTCGGCGCGCGGTATCGAGATCGGCCACATCTTCCAGCTGGGGACCAAGTATGCGCAGGCGCTGGGTCTGAAGGTCCTCGACCAGAACGGCAAGCTCACCACCGTCGTCATGGGGTCGTACGGCATCGGACCCTCGCGCGCGGTGGCCTGCGTGGTGGAGGGCAATCACGACGAGTTCGGCATCGTCTGGCCCCGGGAGATTGCGCCCGCGGATGTCCACGTGGTCATCGCCGGCAAGGAGCCCGCCATCGCCCAGGCCGCCGAAGACCTGGTCGCGCAGCTCGAAAAGCGAGGCGTAGCAGTGCTCTTCGATGATCGAGCCGGGGTCAGCCCGGGCGTCCGGTTCAAGGACGCCGAGCTGATCGGCGTCCCCACCATCGTCGTCGTCGGGCGCGGAGTGGCCGACGGGGTGGTCGAGATCAAGGACCGCCGCTCCGGCGAACGGCGCAGCGTCGAGCTCGCCGACGCCGCGGCGGCCATCGAACGCGAAGTGCGCTCCCGATGAGTCAGCCCTTCTCGCCGTCCGCCGAACGCCATCACCCGCGACCCGTGCGGGCGTGCATCTTCGACTGGGGTGGCACCATCACGCCCTGGCACGAGGTCGACCTGCGCGCCCAGTGGGAGGTCTTCGCCGACGGGTACGGCGCGATGGCCTGCGCCCGAGACGACTTGGCGAGCAAGCTGTATGCCGCCGAGGACGCCGGCTGGGCCCGTGGCCGTCGGGCCAACTCCAGTCTGCGGCTGACGGAGATTCTCGCCGGTGCCGGACTGGACCCGCAGGCGGGGTCGACGCAGGCCGGCATCGCGGCATACGAGGAGTTCTGGGATCCGCACACCCTCACCCACCCCGACATCCCGGACCTGTGGAACTGGTTGCGCGACAACGACATCCGGGTCGGCGTGCTGTCCAACACGATCTGGTCACGGGAACGGCACGACGGGATCTTCGAGCGGGACGGGGTTCTCGACCTCATCGACGGCGCGGTGTATTCGAGTGAGACGCCGTGGGTCAAACCGGCCCGCGAGATCTTCCTCGCCGCGGCCGATGCCGTCGGGGTCGAGCCCGCTGACTGCGTGTACGTCGGCGACCGCTCGTATGAGGATGTCCACGGGCCGCAGACTGCCGGGATGCGCGCGGTGTGGATCCCGCACTCGAATATCCCCGAGTACCAACAGGTCTCCCACGACGCGACGCCCGACGCGATCGCCCACAAGATTCCCGACATTCGGCGGATCGTGTCCGCGTGGTCGGCCGGCCAGGACATCCCGGCCGAATTGGCCCATGCTCGATGACCTCTCCGGAACCACCGTCGCCCTGATCGGTTGCGCCGGCTTTGTCGCCGGTTGGGTCGATGCCGTCGTCGGCGGCGGTGGCCTGATTCAACTCCCCGCGCTGCTGCTCGGCCTGCCGAACGCCCAACCCGCCCAACTGCTCGCCACCAACAAGATCGCCTCGCTGGCCGGCACCACGACCGCTGCGCGCACCTATATCCGCCGCATCCCGCCGGATTGGTCGGTCGCCCTGCCGATGGCGGCCAGCGCGCTCCTCGGGTCGGTCGGGGGTGCGTTCATCGGCGTGCACATCCCCAAGGCCGCGTTCAACCCGATCATCCTCGTCCTGCTCGTGGTCGTCGGTGCCTACACCGTGTTCCGGCCCGATCTCGGATCGGTCACCGCTTTGCGCTTCGCCGGTCGGTCGGGCACCCTGCGGGCCTGCGTCATCGGTGCGGGCATCGGGTGTTACGACGGGGTGCTGGGTCCGGGCACCGGCTCCTTCCTCGTCTTCGCGCTCGTCGGCTGGCTCGGGTACGCCTTCCTCGACGCCTCCGTCAAGGCCAAGATCGCCAACTTCGCGACGAATCTCGGTGCCCTGCTGGTCTTCGTGCCGATGGGGCTGGTCGTGTGGCCGGTAGCGGCCGTCCTCGTCCCCGCGAACCTGCTCGGCGGGTATGCCGGTGCCCGGACAGCGGTGCGACTGGGCAGCGGTTTCGTGCGGGTCGTCTTCGTCACGGTCGTCACCGCCTTCATCGTGCGAATCGGGGGACAGCTGTTGCACTGGTGGTCCTGATGCTCCGCATCCCGAGGGCGGCGGGCGACCGGGGTCGTTCGTCGCTCTCATATGAGCGCGCGAAGATGTTCACAGGATTCGCATAGGCCACGTCGGCAAGCTCATCGACGTGACCACCGTGACAGCCCCCATTCCGGCCGCCCAGCATCCGACGACCCCGATGCCGACGACCCTCCCGGCGAAGGACCTGCCGGCTCAGCGGCTTGCCCGCCGCCGCCCGGCGACGCCACGGTGGTGGCGGGACGCGGCCGGCGCGCTGACCTGGGGTTCGATGCTCTTCGTCGTCGCGTTGTGGGTCGGCCACGGTGGGGTGCAGGAACTCGTCGGTTGGGCGGAGGCACTGGACTCGCTCGGGCGTCTCACCGGGCTGATCGCGGCCGATCTCTTGCTCCTCCAGGTGCTCGGTATGGCCCGGATTCCGTTCGTGGAGCAGGCATACGGGCAGGACGAACTGGCTCGGCGACACCGGCTCATCGGGTTCACGTCGGTCAACCTGATGTTCGCCCACATCGTGCTCATCACGCTCGGGTATGCCGCAGGGACCCCCGTCGGGATCGTCGGCACCTTCGTCGACCTCGTCCTGAACTACCCGGGGATCCTGCTCGGCTTGGCGGGCACCGTCGCGCTCTGCCTCGTCGTGGTCACCTCGATCCGCAAGGCCCGACGCAAGCTGCGGTACGAGTCGTGGCACCTCATCCATCTCTACGGCTATCTCGGTGCCGGTCTGGCGCTGCCCCACCAACTGTGGACCGGCCGCGACTTCGTCGGGAGCACGATCTCGACGGTGTTCTGGTGGGGTTTGTGGGGGACCGCGCTGGCGTCGGTGATCGTCTTCCGGTTGGGGCTGCCCATGATTCGTTCCCTGCGACACGGGCTGGTCGTGGAGTCGGTGACCACTCACGACGGCGAAACCCCGGCGACGACGGTCGTCATGCGGGGCCGCGACCTGGACAAGCTCCGGGCGAGCGCCGGTCACTTCTTCCAGTGGCGCTTCCTGGACGGACCGGGCTGGAGTCGGGCGCACCCCTACTCGCTCTCGGCCGCCCCGGACGGTCGCACGCTGCGGATCACGGCCGCTCACCTGGGCGACGGATCGCGTCGCCTCGCCGAGCTCAAACGCGGCACCAAGGTCTTCTTCGAGGGGCCCTACGGCCGGTTGCACGAGGGGGTCCGAACCCGTCGCAAAGTTCTGCTGATGGGCGCCGGCATCGGCGTGGCCCCCATGCGAGCGCTGCTGGAGGGCTTGGACCAGCAGCCGGGCGAGGTGACGCTGATCTACCGGGTGCACGCGCCGTCCGACGCGCTCTTCGCGGACGAGTTGGACAAGCTGGCGCGCGACAAGGGTGCTCGGGTCCTGACCGTGAGCGGACCTCGGAATCGCGCGCGGACGAGCTGGCTTCCGGCATCCGCGGAGCATCTCAGCGACGCCGATGCCTTGCGCCACCTCGTCCCCGATGTCGCCGACCATGACGTCTACCTGTGTGGGAGTCCGGCCTGGATGGCCGCGGCTCGGGATGCCGCGCTGGTCGCCGGCGTTCCCGCCGACCGGATCCACCAGGAACTCTTCGGCTACTGAGCATCCATCGCTTCTCGCCCCGACAACTTCGTAATCGAAAGGAACCGCCGTGCGCCGCATCGCGCTCTGGTTCATGAGCACCCTGACCGTTCTCGTCCTGCTGTTCAGCTATCGGACGTCCACCTCCAGCGTCGCCGCCACGACCGCGCAGGTCGCCGGCAGCAACGGCGTCGGCGCGTCGACCGGGCTGACGCCCAGCCCGACCGCCGCTTCCACCGCCACAGCCACCACTGCGACGCCGAGCAGCAGCGCGACCGCGGCGACCACCCCGACGGCGACTCCGACGTCCAGCGCGGCTGCCGCACAGTCCGGGACAGCCAAGACCTACGACGGCGACGCGGTCATGACCCGATTCGGCAACGTCCAGGTGCAGATCACCGTCCAGGACGGCAAGATCACCGCCGCCCAGGTGCTCCAAGTCCCGTGGAACGACCGCCACGACCAGCAGATCAACTCGTATGCCGTGCCGATCCTCAACCAGGAGACCGTTGCCGCCCAGAGCTCCGGGATCGACATGGTCTCCGGCGCGACGGTCACCTCCGGCGCATACATCCAGTCCTTGCAGTCCGCTCTGGACCAGGCCCACCTGTGAGCACCGCGACGATGACGAAGGCGGGCTCGACGGACCGGCTCGACGGACCGGCGCACCGGACCAGGCGCGCCTTCGTCGATCACCTCATGGGGATGCCGATCAGCATTCATCTCAAGGGAATCGGCGTCGACAGCCCGCACACCCGGCGGATCGTCGATGCGGCATACGAAGAACTCCGGTGGGGCGACGAGACCTTCTCACCGTTCAAGGAGAACTCCCAGGTATGCCGGATCCAGCGGGGCGAGCTGCGCGTCAAGGACGCGCTGGCGCCGGTCCGCGAGGTCGCCGAGTTGTGCGAACAGGCGCGCGAGGTCACCGGTGGCGCGTTCACCGCGTGGCTGCCGGGGCAGGGCGGATCGATGGTGTGGAATCCCACCGGGCTGGTCAAGGGCTGGGCCGTCGACCGAGCGGCGGCCATCCTGTCGGGTCTGCCGCTGATCGCGTTCTCTATCAACGCCGGTGGCGACATCGTCGCGGGCACGCACGCGCATCTGCCGGCCGAGGGGGAGTTCAGTATGCCGTGGCGGCTCGGGGTCGAAGACCCGCGGGATCGCTCCCGGATGGCCGCCATCGTGCCTCTGCGCGCCGGCGGACTCGCCACATCCGGCACCGCGGCGCGCGGCGCGCACCTCTACGATCCGGCAACCGGCGCGATGGTCGAGCGGGCCGGTTCGGCGACGGTGTTCGGGCCCGAGCTGGTCTGGGCGGACGTGTGGGCGACGGCGCTGTTCGTCGGCGACGAGGCGACGAGGGCGGCGTTCCAGGCGTGGGGGCGGCCGCGTGGGTATCAGTCGATCCTGTTGTGATCCAAGATGTTCCGCAATTCACCGGCTTCGGTGACGGGCGCCTCACAGACGAACCCCCGGCATACATAGGCGGCCGGAGCTTCGGCGATCAACGGGCGTTCGGCAAGCAGGGGCAGCCCGGGCGTGTCCGGTGCCCCCACGGCGAGGACCAGCCCAGGAGACGTCGACCATCGGGCGACGGACGCCAGAGCGTCGGCGCGCGGGCCATCACCCACGACGGCGACCTGGATCGGTCCGGCAAGGAGTGCCTCTGCGACGGCCAGGGTCCAGCCGGCGAATCGTGGCGCCTTGCGGGCCAATTCGCCGGCGGCATTGATCGCGGTTCGCGCGGCGTCGAGATGGCGCGGTGATCCGGTGAGGGCTCCGAAGGTGAGTAGCGCGCCGGCCAGGGCCGCCTGTCCCGACGGTTCGGCGTTGTCCGTGGCGCTGTCGGGGCGCAGGTAGAGGCTCTCCGCATCGCGGCCGGTGTCGTGGAAACCGCCGTCCGGTGCGGCGAATTGGGCGAGCGCAACTTCCAGCAGCGCCTCGGCCGCCGTCAGCCAGCGCGGGTCGGAGGTCGCCTGATGAAGTTTGAGGAGCGCTTCGGCGAGATTCCCGTAGTCGTCGGCCACCCCGGCCGCCGGGCCGATCCGTCCGTCGCGCGAGACCCGGCGCAACCGACCGTCGACGATGTGGCGGCTGAGGAGGTAATCGGCGCAGACCATTGCGCGAGCCAGCAGGGCCGGGTCCTCAAGTGCGATCCACGCCTCGACGAGGGCGGTGATCGTCAGCGCGTTCCAGCTCGTGACGATCTTGTCGTCTCTGGCGGGCTGCGGGCGGGCGGCTCTGGCGGCGTGCAGCTTTGCGCGGACCGGGCCCCACCAACGTTCGTCGTCGGGATCGGTCGGCAATTGCAGTGTCGAACGGCCGTGTTCGAAGGTGCCGGGTTCACCGACCCGGAGCAGAGCTGCGGCACTCGCTCCGTCGTCTTCGCCGAGCACGTCCGCGAGTTCGGCCGGGGACCAGACATAGGTCAGGCCCTCGACGCCGTCGGTGTCCGCGTCGAGGGCGGCTGCGAAGCCACCGTCCGCGAGGCCGAGGTCGGTGATCAGGAAGTCGGCGGTGTCGCGAGCGATCCTGCGGGCCAACGGGTTCCCGGTCGCGCGGTACCAGTGCGCGTAGACGCGGAGCAGCAGGGCGTTGTCGTAGAGCATCTTCTCGAAGTGCGGCACCACCCATCGCGCGTCGACCGAGTAGCGGGCGAACCCGCCGGCGAGTTGGTCGTAGATGCCGCCCCGTGCCATCGCTTCCAGGGTGCGTTCGGTCATCACGAGGGCCGTCGCATCGCCGGTGCGGGCGTGATGTCGGAGCAGGAACTCCAGCACCATCGACGGCGGGAACTTCGGTGCATCGCCGAATCCGGCCCACTCCCGGTCGAATTGCCTGGCCAGGTCGGTGACGGCGGCGTCGACGGCCACCTCGTCGACCTCGACGGCGTCGGGGCGCCGCACCATCTCGATCAACTGGGTCGCCACCGAATCGCCCTGCGCGAGAACCTCATCGCGTCGCTCGTGCCAGGCTTGGGCGACCGCCCCGAGCAGTTGGAGGAAGGCCGGGCGCGGGTAGTAGGTGCCGGCCTGGATCGGTTTGCCGTCGGGGGTGAGGAACACGGTCATCGGCCAACCGCCGCGTCCGGTCATCGCGGTCGTCGCCGCCAGGTAGGCCGCGTCCACGTCGGGCCGTTCCTCGCGGTCGACCTTGATGGCCACGAAGTTCTCGTTGATGACGGCGGCAACCTGGGCGTCCTCGAACGATTCGTGCGCCATGACGTGGCACCAGTGGCAGGCGGCATACCCCACCGAGAGCAGGACGGGCACGTCGCGGCGGCGCGCTTCGGCGAACGCGTCGTTGCTCCACTCCCACCAGTGCACCGGATTGTCCCGGTGTTGCTGGAGGTACGGGCTCAGCGCATCGGCGAGACGGTTACTCATACCCCAGCGTGGCATACCCCGCGCAGCGTCGTCGTCCTCACCCCGTTCGCCCGCAGCCGCCATCCGCTGCCACCGGGGTTCACATCCGGTGCCACTTGGGATCAGCAGCCACTCATGCTCGAAGAAGTCGGCCGGGCATGGAACATTTGACGTCTTCCATGGCTTCGAGGAGGCAGGCATGACCGTCAACCCAGAGTCTGGGTCTGATCTCCCCAGCGAGTGGGTCAGCGACAAGCAAGATCTCACGGAGCTTGTGAGGGGCGTGAAGCCTTACACAGGGGGAGACGATTACACGATCCCAGGCTTCTTCGCCAGCGACGCTGAGCAGAGGGAGTTCGTGGCCTGGGTGCGTTCGGAGCGCGACAAGGAGCTCGTCTGAGGCATGGCGGTCGTTGGCCTCGACACCGACGTCATCGGGTCTCATCAAGAGAAATCTGCCCACCATCCTCAACGCGAAACTCGTTGGCCACCAGCTCGTCACAACGTTCGTCAGCGCGGGCGAGCTCGAACGCTGGATGATCCCGCGAAATCTCATGCTTCGCGGATCGCTGGGCGGTGCCGCCGGTCGGTCAGGAACCGGTCAGGGGCGCAGGTCGCAGATGAACAGGTCGCCGTACTTGAGGGTCGAGATCGTCGGGCGGCTCGCCCCGACCGGGGTCCACGATTCGTCTCCCGGTGACGTGGTGGTGGCCCGCTTCAGAGGTCGTCCGTCCAGCGTCCGGATCACTTGCTCTTGTGCCGACGTCAGGGTGCCGCCCAACTCGCAGGTATCCCCGATGATCGGATAGCGCCCTTCGGTGTCAAGGGCGTTGACGGGGGTTCCGGTGAGTCGGGCGGCGGCCCGATGGACGAGCCACTCGACGTCGCCGGCGGTGACCTCGGGGTCGCCCTGGATCATGACGGTCGGGCAGCCGAACGGGGAGTCGACTTCTGCCCAGCTGAAGAAGACGTCGGTCGCCCCCGACTTCCAGCCCACGCCGCGCTCAGTGGCGAAGGTGCCGCCCCGGTCGGCGAGAGTGGTCAGGATTCGGTTGCGTTGCCCGACCCAGCCGATGACCCGTGCGGGCGCGAAGGTCCAGCAGTTGCTCACCAGCCGGCGAGTGTTGCCTTGGGCCAGTGCGTTGGCGAAGGCCTGTACGCCGGGGTGCGCCTTCTGGTCTGCTGCGGGCGCGATGACCGGCGGGACGAACGGGGGAGTGCTCGCGGTGCTCGACGACGCGGTGGTGCTCATCGAAGCGGCGGTGCCGGTCGATGCAGCGGGCGCGCTCGTCGTTGTGGTGGGCTGCGAGTTGGCAGTCGCCGTCGCCGTCGGTGAGGCCGGCGTTCCGGTTCGCGCCGCCGCGGTTCCCGGGCCCGGCCCGGTCGCCGGAGGTGATCCCGTGGAGCACGCGCCGAGAGCGAGGATGAGCGAGCCGAGGAGCGCCGCGCCCGAAGAATTCACGGCCTCAATCGTAGGTGGGCCAGCCGTCCTGGTCTAGGAGTTCGCCGCAGTTGGGCGACGCCGTCGTCCGCCTTCGCGGAACCGTAAGGTATGCGGGTGAATTCCCTGGGCGCCCGGCATACGCAGCGACAGGGCACAGTCTTTGGGCTGATGGCATACCTGCTCTGGGGAGCGATGCCGCTGTACTTCCATTCGCTGGCACCCATCGGCCCGTGGGAGATCCTGGCCCACCGGATCCTTTGGTCGCTCGTCCTGTGCTCGGGGCTGCTGCTCGCGGCGCGTCGACTCCGCGTGCTCGGTCCGCTGCTGCGCGACCGCAGAACCTTCCTCGGCATCCTCGCGGCCAGCTTGTTCATCGCCGCGAACTGGGTCATCTACGTGCTCGCGGTGCTCAGTGGGCATGTCACCGAGGCGTCGTTCGGCTACTTCCTTAATCCGCTGGTCACCGTGGCGCTGGGGGTGTTGGTGTTGCATGAGCGGCTGCGAGCCGGGCAGTGGCTGGCCGTGGGAGTCGGGGCGATCGCGTGCGCGTTCCTCGCGTTCGCCTACGGGCAGGTGCCGTGGATAGCGCTGGCGCTCGCGCTCAGTTTCGCCTTCTACGGGCTGGTTAAGAAGCGGGTTTCGGGTCGGATGGACCCGTTGGTCGGGCTGACGAGCGAGACGCTGGTCTTGGCGCCGGTGGCTTTGGCGGTCGTGGTCTTGCTGGGGTTCCGTGGCGAGGCGACCTTCGGGGCCGAGGGCGTCGGGCATTCCCTGCTGTTGCTGGCGGCCGGCCCGATCACGACGATTCCGTTGTGGCTGTTCGGTGCTGCCGCCGCGCGTGTCCCGCTCGTCACGATCGGGCTGTTGCAGTTCATCACGCCCGTCCTCCAATTCCTCACGGGCGTATACCTGCTCGGCGAGACGATGACTCCCGCCCGGTGGGTCGGTTTCGCGGTCATCTGGGTGGCTCTGGTGATCCTCAGTCTCGACGCGGTGCGGGCCGCTCGACGGAATCGGCGGCTCGGCTGAACAGCGCGTCGATCGCCGGCTGCGGCACGGTGAGGACGGGGGTCGTCAGCTCGGTCAGCATCGTCGCCGCTCCGGCCATGCTCGCCTGGGCGATGACGATGACGTCGACCGGTTCGGTGAGGGCGCGGATGTGCTCGGCGATGCGTGCCTCGTATGCCGGCTGGTCGCCGGCTTCGAACAGCGGCCAGGCGTCCAGGCAGGGGACGTCGACGATCGTGACGTCCCGGCCTGCCGCCCGGGCCGCGTCGAACAGCACCTCTCGGGAGACGAGTCGGGTCGACTCCACGGCATACGCCATGGCGATCCGCGAACCGGCGCGTACGGCGAGGTCCGCCATCGGTTGATCGGCCCGGATGACGGTCATCCCGGCGGCCCGGCCTATGGCCTCGACCTCGCCGGCGATGGTGGAGCACGTGCACAGGACGGCGGTGCAGTCGCCGAGTTCGCGCAGGCGGGCGGTGATGGCGGGGCGGGCGGCGGGCAGGCCGTCGGCGCGGGCCGTGGCCAAGAGGTCGGCGTCGACGACGTGCCGGGTGACGACGTGCGGGTCGCGCGCGCGGGCGAGGTCTTCGAAGAGGTCGGCCGACGACCGCGCGACATGGAGGAAACCGAGAACGCTCACCGGAACAGTCTCTCCCACGCACTCGGCCGGTGACTCACCCCGCGAGGCGGGGAGATCGCATACGGTGAGACGGTGGCGGCGAAGAGGTCCGGGACCCCCGCGGTCGAGGTGGCGGCGGGCGATCGCGTCGTGCGGGTGACGAACCCGGATCGGGTGTACTTCCCGGAACACGGCTGGACCAAGCTCGACGTCGTCACCTACTACCTCACCGTTGCGGACGGGATCGTGCGGGCGCTGTGGAACCGGCCGACGATGCTGCACCGATTCCCCGAGGGGCTGGCGGGGGAGAAGGTGCACCAGAAGCGGATTCCGCGTGGGGCGCCGGACTGGATCGAGACGGTGCAGTTGCATTTCCCGCGGTACGGGCGGACCGCGGACGAGTTGTGCCCCACCGAAATCGGGGCGGTGACGTGGGCCAACCAGATGTCCACGGTCGAGTTCCACCCGTGGAATGTGCGCCGGTTCGACGTCGACCGGCCGGACGAGTGGCGGATCGACCTGGATCCGATGCCGGAGGCGGACTTCGCGCGGATCCGGCGGGTGGCGCATACCGTGCACGAGATCCTCGACGAGTTGGGGATCGTGGGGTACCCGAAGACGTCGGGCGGCAAGGGGCTCCACGTGTACGTGCGGATCGAGCCGGAGTGGGAGTTCGCGCAGGTGCGTCGGGCGGCGCTCGCGTTCGCTCGCGAGGTGGAGCGTCGTATGCCGGAGGATGTCACGACCGCGTGGTGGCGGCGGGACCGCGACCCCGCGCACGTGTTCGTCGACTACAACCAGAACGCGCGGGACCACACCATCGCCTGCGCCTATTCGTTGCGCGGCGTGCCGGCGGGGACGGTGTCGACGCCGGTGACGTGGGCCGAGATCGACGACGTGGAGCCGCTCGACTTCACGCTGGCGACGGTGCCGGGGCGGTATGCCGTGGTGGGGGATCTGACCGCCGCCATTGATGACGTGGCCTACCGCTTGGACACGCTGCTGGAGTGGGCCGATCGAGACGATCGTGACGGCGCCGCCGACCCGGGAGGCGGAAGTGAAGGCTCAGCCGAAGGAAGCGGCTGATGCCTCGGCTGAGAGATATGTGGACCCGTCCCGAGAACGTGATGGTCCCGCCGTATAAGGCGGAGACGCTTCCTGCTGCGGAACAGCGCCCGACTCGTGCCGCCGGGGTACGTCACCCGGTGGCGGAGGGCGGTGGGCGGGACCTGTATGGCGATTGAGAAGCGTTCTACCCAGACCGATCGTTGGCATCCCTTCTACAGGAGGTGGATCCGCGGACGACGGTTCGAGCCGTCAGAGCTTGCCGTTCAGACGAAGCGCGGACCGGGCGCTTCTTGTTCAA
>JBDIAR010000022.1:0-26033 GCA_039812545.1 Dermatophilaceae bacterium
CAGGCGTCCTACGGCCCGACCCGGCTGGCCGTCCGGGCCCTCGACGACGACGGGAAACCGCTGCCCTCGCCCGGCGGCGCGACGTTCCTCCCCGACCAGGCCGGGGTCCTCAAGGGGTCGGTCAGCGTGATCGTGCCGAGTGCGGCGCGCACCATCGTCGTCCTCACCTGTCACCAGGGCGATGCTGGCGGGCCGCCGTGCACGCCATCCGACGAGCAGGTGCATCTGGTGGTCCCGGGGCCGGCGGCTCGCCTGGGTTCGGTGATCACCGCGACGGCCGACGGCGACCTGTCGTATACCGTCTCGGGTTCGGGCCTGCAGTCCTTGGCGTCGGTCGAGGTAGAGGTGGGGCCCGCCGGTGGACCGCCCATCTCCCGCTCACACGCGACGCCGTCCACCGGGGGGGAGCTGTCGGTCACCGGGACCGTCAAGATCCCGACGCCCGCACAGCCGATCATCGTCTCCGTCCGGCGATGCGCGCTCGACGGGGCGTGCGACGCCGCCCGGGAACTCGCGCGGTACCAATCCCGATAGCGGTACGACGACAACGACGAAGGCCGCCACCGCGAAGCGGACCGGTTAAACCGGCTGCGGGTAACCAGGCCGGCGTGGGATCCTGCCCGCCGTGGGACTACTCCGGCGGATCGCCGCACTGCGTCTGGACACGACGCCGCTGCGGACGTCCCGCGACTTCCGGATCCTGTTCCTCGGCGGCACGGTGTTCTACCTGGGCGGCATGGTCAGCTATGTCGCGGTGCCGTTCCAGGTGTTCCACCTGACGTCGTCGAATTTCGCGGTCGGCGCGCTCGGCATCGTCGAACTCGTCCCGCTGCTCGTCTTCGGATTGTGGGGCGGGGCGCTGGCCGATCACGTCGATCGGAGACGGCTCCTCATCGTGACCGGTATCGCGCAGGCGATCCTGACCGGAGCCTTGCTCGCGAACGCGATGCGGCCCGAACCCAGCGTCCCGGTGATCTACGCCGTCGCCGCCCTGCTGACTGTGGCGGGCGCCCTGCAGCGCCCGTCGCGGGACGCGCTGCTGCCGCGCACCGTCACCCACGACCAACTCCCCGCGGCAATGGCGTTGTCCTCGTTCGGCATACAGTTCGCCATGCTCGTCGGACCGGCGATCGGCGGGATCGTGCTGGACGTCGTGGGGGTGGCCTGGTGTTTCGCCGTCGACGTCCTCGGTCTGGTCGTCGCCACCGTGCTGTTCACCCGGTTGGGGAGTTATCCGCGGCAGGGGCGCCCGCCGTCGCTGTCCGGCATACGGGAGGGTCTGGCGTATGCCGTGCGTCGCCCCGATCTGCTCGGCACCTATGTCGTGGACCTGGTCGCGATGGTGATGGCGATGCCGATCGTGCTCTTCCCCGCGCTGGCGACCCAGGTGTTCGCGACGCCGGCGCTGCTCGGAGTGGTCTACAGCGCCGAGGGGGTCGGTAGCCTGCTGGCCACGGCGAGCTCCGGGTGGACCGGGCGGGTGCACCATCACGGACGGGCGGTCGTGATCGCCGCGATCGTGTGGGGCCTGGCGATGGGGGCGGTCGGTGTGGCACCGACGATCTGGGTCGCGCTCGCGGCGCTCGTCGTGGCGGGGGCGGCGGACATGATCAGCGGGCTGTTCCGGTCGATCATCTGGAACCAGACCATCCCGGACGAACTGCGGGGTCGACTGGCCGGGATCGAGATGCTGTCGTACTCGGTCGGGCCGCTGGGCGGACAGGTGCGGGCCGGGCTGGTGGCCGACCGGTTCGGGGTGCGCCAGGCGATCACCAGCGGCGGGCTGCTGTGTGCGGTGGGCGTGGTCGCGACGGCGGCGTGGCTGCGGCCGTTCTGGCGGTACGACGCGCGCACCGACGAACACGCCGTACGGGAACGGGAGTTGCGCGCGGCCGGCGGTGGCGAAGCGGCATAGCCGGTAGGAGTTGGAGAAGTAGGATTCCTACATGCGAGTTTCCGAGAAGGGCCAGGTCACCATTCCGAAGCCGCTGCGCGACGCGCTGGGCATCGAACCGGGCACCGAGGTGACCTTCGACCGGCAGGACGACGCCGTCGTCATCCGCAAGGCGGCCGCCGATGTCTCGCGTGGACATCGGCTCGTCTCGCGACTGAGGGGTCGTGGCGACATCACGATGACCACGGACGAGATACTGACGTTGACCCGCGGGGAGTGAGGAAGTGGTCCCGTCGGCACGGTCGTCCCAGGCCGCATCGCTGCCACCGGTCACCCTCGTCGACAGCAACGTGCTGCTCGACGTGCTCACGCAAGACCCGACCTGGGAATCGTGGTCGGCGGGGGCTCTCCAGGACGCCGCCGACCGCGGCGCCATCGCGATCGACCAGATCATTTACGCCGAGGTGTCGACGCGGTTCAGCAGGATCGAGGACTGCGACGAAGCCCTGGTCGACTTCCGCCGCGAGTCGATGCCGTGGCCGGCGGCGTACCTCGCCGCCCGCGCCCACCGGAACTACCGGTTGAGGGGCGGCGCTCGGACGACGACGCTGCCAGACTTCCTGATCGGGGCGCACGCGGCGGTGAGCGGCTTCGTCCTGCTCACCCGGGACGCCGCGCGCTACCGGACGTACTTCCCGACGGTGCGGCTGATCTGCCCGGACTGACCAGCGACGGCTCCGCCGGAGCGGGCTGAGTCGAGGCGAGGTTGCGGCTGACGTTGTGTCGATGTCAGAGGGCGGCGGCGACCTCGGTGCCCTGTTTGATCGCGCGCTTGGCGTCGAGTTCGGCGGCCACGTCGGCGCCACCGATCAGCCGGACGTCGACCCCGGCGGCGGCCAACCCGTCGTAAAGCTCGCGCTGCGGCTCCTGCCCGGTGCACAGCACGATCGTGTCGACGTCGAGGACCTTGGTGGCCGCGCCGACCCGGATGTGCAGGCCGGCGTCGTCGATGAGTTCGTACGCCGCGCCGGGGATCGTCACGACGCCCTTCTTCTGCAGGGCGGCCCGGTGGATCCAGCCGGTCGTGCGGCCGAGACCGGCGCCCACCTTGGAATCCTTGCGCTGCAACAGGTACACGCTGCGCGCGGGCGGCTCGACGAAGGGTTCGCACAACCCGCCGGGACCGGCATACGAGCTGTCGATGCCCCACTCGGCGTTGAAGACGGTCGGGTCGAGCGCGCCGCTGGGTCCGGTCTGGGTGAGGTACTCGGCGACGTCGAACCCGATCCCGCCCGCGCCCATGATCGCCACTCGCTCGCCGACGGGCACGTGGTCGCGCAGCACCTGCAGGTAGGTGACGACCTTCGGGTGGTCGATGCCGGGGACCTCTGGCACGCGGGGTAGGACGCCGGTGGCGAGCAGGACGACGTCGTATGCCGTCAGGTCCTCGACCGTGGCGCGGGTGCCGAACCGGGTCTGCACTCCGGTGCGGGTCAGTTCGGTGCCGAAGTAGCGCAGCGTCTCGTGGAACTCCTCCTTGCCGGGAATCTGTTTGGCGTAGTTGAACTGGCCGCCCAGGGCGTCGTCGGCCTCGAAGAGGGTCACCGCGTGACCGCGGGCGGCGGCCGTCGTCGCCGCCGCGAGCCCGGCCGGACCGGCACCGACCACGGCGATCCGGCGCGGGGTGCCGGTCGGGGCGATGACGAGTTCGGTTTCGTGGCACGCGCGCGGGTTGACCAGGCACGAGGTGATCTGGCCGCCGAAGGTGTGGTCGAGACACGCCTGGTTGCAGGCGATGCACGTGTTGATCCGATCTGCTTGTCCCGCAGCGGCTTTGACGAGGAACTCGGGGTCGGCCAGGAAAGGCCGGGCCATCGAGACCATGTCGGCGGAGCCGTCGGCGAGCAGGCGTTCGGCCACGTCGGGGTTGTTGATCCGGTTCGTCGTGACCAGGGGTATGCCGACGCTGCCCTTGAGCAGCTTTGTCACCCAGGCGAACCCGGCGCGCGGCACGCTGGTGGCGATCGTGGGGATCCGGGCCTCGTGCCAGCCGATACCGGAGTTGATCATGCTGGCGCCGGCCGTCTCGACGGCTTGGGCGAGGGTGATCACCTCATCCAGGGTCGAGCCGCCCTCGACGAGGTCGATCATCGACAGCCGGTAGATGACGATGAAGTCCGGGCCGACCCGTTCGCGCACCCGCCGGACGATCTCCACCGGGAACTTGATCCGATTGGCATACGGGCCGCCCCACTCGTCGGTGCGCTGGTTGGTCTTGGCGGCGACGAACTCGTTGATGAGGTACCCCTCGGAGCCCATGATCTCCACGCCGTCGTACCCCGCCTGCTGGGCGAGGACCGCGCACTCGGCGAAGTCCTCGACGGTGCGGGTCACCTGTTCGCCGGTCAGCTCGCGCGGCGGGAAGGGGGCGATGGGGGCCTGGATCGGGCTCGGCCCGACCAACTCGGGGTGATAGGCATACCGGCCGAAGTGCAGGATCTGCATGGCGATCCGGCCGCCGGCGGCGTGCACGGCGTCGGTGACGACCCGGTGTTGGGCGACCTCGTGCGGCCCGGCCAACGTGGCGCCCATCGGGAAGGGGCGACCCTCGTCGTTGGGGGAGATCCCACCGGTGACGATGAGGGCGACGCCGGCGCGGGCGCGTTCGGCGTAGAACGCGGCCATCCGCTCGAACCCGCCCGGCACCTCCTCCAGCCCGACGTGCATCGACCCCATGAGAACCCGATTGGGCAGGGTGACGAAACCGAGATCGAGGGGTTCGAACAGATGCGGATAGACCGTCATCGTCGTCCTTTCGGTGTGCGGGCAGAACGCACGTGGGTGATCAGGTCAGGCCGTCGAGCGCGCCGAGATCGTCCGGCACGTCGACGGCATACGCCCGCAGGGCCTCCAGCGGCACGATGTCGAGGGCGCGTTCATGGGTGCTGGCGAGCACGACGGGGGCGGCGATGCCCTCCAGGTAAGACTCGAGCCAGCGGGCGGCCACGACACACCACCGGTCGCCGGGTCGCAGCCCGGGGAAGCCGTAGTGCGGCAGGGGGGTGCTCAGGTCGTTGCCGATGGTCTTCTGATGGGTGAGGAACTCGGCGGTCATCACGGCGCAGACCGTGTGACTGCCGACATCCTGGGGGGAGGTCGAACACGCGCCGTCCCGGTAGAAGCCCGTCAACGGGTCGGTACCGCATTCCTGCAGCGGCCCGCCCAGGACGTTCTTGGCCACGTGGCACCCCTTCGCGATCGTCGTGCACATCTTGTCAGGTTCGTCGCCGCCTGTCCCCTCTGGCAGGGTGGACCCATGTCGACCGCCTATGTGGGATTGGGTGACTCGTATGCCGCCGGCGTGGGGGCCGGGGAGCGGTTCTGGGACTTCTGGCGGACCACCGCCGGGTACCCGCTGCAGGTGGCCCGCCGCCTCGGGGTCGAGGTGACCTTCGAGGCGTTCCTCGGGGCCACGGTCGCGGACGTGCTGACCCTCCAACTGGGGGCGCTCGGCCCGGCCACGAGGTACGTGACGGTGACCGTCGGCGGCAACGACATCGGGTTCGCCCCGGTCCTGATCGTCGCCGCCGAACCGTCCTGGATGTCCGACAGCGACCATGCGATCGACGGTGCGTTCGAGGCGGTGGCCGAGGTGCTGCCCGGCCGACTCGACGGCCTGTATGCCCGGATCGCCCACCTCGCGCCGCGGGCCAAGGTGGTCGTCACCGACTATCCGCGGCTGTTCGGCGATCGGGACTGCAACCTGTTGACGTTCTTCTCCGATCACGAGCGCACCCGGCTCAACGCCGTGGCCGACGCGCTCACCGAGCAGATCGCGCGCGCCGCGGAGCGGGCCGGGTTCGAGTTGGCCCGGGTGCTGCCGCCGTTCGTGGGACACGCGGTCTGCGCCGACGGCGGCGTCGGGCCGGGCGACGGGGGCGACGGGCCGGGCGACGACGAGCGGGAGTGGATCAACGGGGTCGCCTGGCCGGTCCAGGCCTCGTTCCATCCGAACGTTCTGGGTCATCAGGTGTATGCCGGGTGCGCGGTGCGGGAACTCGAACCCGATCCCGAGCAGCGCCGGCATCGCAAGGACCCGGTCGTCGTCCAGGGCGCGATCGCGCAGGGGTCGGCGCCGGTGTTCCACCTGCCCGATCTGACGAGCACGCGCAGTCTGGCCGGGGCGGCCCGGCACGGGCTGGACCCCCAGGAGATCCGCGAACTCGCTCACCGAGCGGGGCTCGCGGGGAGCCAACCCGCGCCGGCGGGGCCCGGGGCGCTCGGCCGTGATCCGGTGGCGCTGGCGCGGCTGCACGAACTGGACGCCGAGGTCCGCGGACGCCGCTGAGTCGGCGGGCTGTCAGCCCCTCCCGTTACAGTCCAGGTATGCCGTTGGGTATGCCGTTGCGCTTGGCCTTCGTGTCACTGCACACCTCGCCGGCCGACGCGCCCGGCTCGGGCGATGCCGGCGGGATGAATGTCGTCGAGTCCCACCAGGCGCAGGCGCTGGCCCGGCTCGGGCATCACGTCGAGGTGCTGACCCGGCGCAGCGACCCGGACACCCCGCAGGTCACCGAACTGAGTTCGGGGGTCGTGCTGCGGCAGGTCGACGCCGGGCCACCCACCCGGCTCGCCAAAAGCCTGATCGACGCCCACCTCGACGAGTTCTCCGCTGCGATGGCCGATCTCGGACCGTTCGATCTGATCCACTCCCACCACTGGATGTCGGGGGTGGCGGCGCTGCCCTACGCCCGGGCACACGGCATACCGCACGTCCAGAGCTACCACTCGGTGGCCGCGCTGCCGGACTCCCCGTTGGCCCAGGGGGAGCCGCCGGAGTCGCCCGCCCGGGTGCCGGGCGAGCGGCTCGTCGCCCGCGAGTCCGACGCCGTCGTCGCCGTCAGCGCAGCCGAGGCGCACACCGTCGTCCAGCGCTGCGGGGCCGCGCCGGAACGGGTGTCGATCGTCTCTCCCGGGGTGGACCGGGACCGGTTCCGGCCGTTGGGGCCGGGCGAAGAGCGGTGGGGTGCGGGCGAACTCGGCCCCCTGCCACGGGGTTACATCTTGTATGCCGCTCGCCTGCAACCGCTGAAGGGCACCGACCTGGCGATCGCGGCGATGGCGCACGTGCCGGCGCAGTTGCGGCCGCGGTTGGTCGTGGCCGGTGAGGTGAGTCAGGACTTCCGGTGGTACCGCGAGGAGATCGACGCGCTGGTCGCCGACCTCGGGCTCACCGGCGACGTCACCTTCGTCGGGCCGCAGGGCCGGGAGGAGTTGGCCCGGATGCTGCGCGGCTCCCGGATCGTCCTGGTCCCCTCGCACTCGGAGACGTTCGGGCTCATCGCACTGGAGGCCGCGGCGAGTGGCACACCGGTCGTCGCCAGCGCGGCGGGCGGGTTGCGGGAGGCGGTGGCCCACGGCGAGACCGGTCAGCTGATGGACTCGCGGCGCCCGCAGGACTGGGGCGATGCCATCACCCGCCTGCTCAGCGACCCGGAGTTGTTGTACTGGCAGGGGCAGGTCGCGCGGATCCATGCACGCCGGTTCGACTGGGATTGGGCGGCCCGGCGCCTGGAAGCCCTCTACGCGGAGTTGATCGCGTCCGGGCCGGTGCCCCGATGACGGCGCCCGGGCCGCTGGCCGGGGTGGGGCGAGTGGTGTTCGCCCACGCCCACCCCGACGACGAGACGCTGGCGACCGGTGCGCTGATCGCCGAACTCGTCGCCCGCGGCGTCGATTGTCGCGTGCTGACGGCGACCCGAGGCGAACGCGGCGAGGTGGTGCCCGGGCCGCTATCGGCGTTGGCCGGCACGCCCGCATTGGTCGCCCATCGGGAAACCGAACTCGCCGGGGCGCTGGCCGCGCTCGGCGTCCGAGAGCAGGTCTTCCTGGGGGATCCGCCGGCGCGCGCGGCTGGTTCGGCGCCGCGGCGCTACCGCGATTCGGGGATGCGGTGGATCCGACCGGGCGTCGCCGGACCGGCCGAGGACACCGGGGTGGGCCCGGGTGCGGCCGGGCCGGACGGGACATACGGGCCGGACGGGACCTTCACGGCGGCCGACCCCGCGGAGAGCGGCGCGGACCTGACGGCATACCTGCAGGTCGTCCGGCCGGACGCGGTGGTGACGTACGACGCAACCGGGGGGTACGGGCACCCCGACCACGTGCGGATGCACGAGCTCTGCCGGGACGCCTGCGCGCGGCTCGGGATCGAGTTCGTGGAGGTGTTGCCCGCCGAGGCGGCTGAGGCGGCTCAGTCGGCTGAGCAGGCTCAGGCGGATCGGGGCCCGGACGCGGCGATGGGCGAGATCGAGGTCGTCGATCTCGCCCATCGGTTGCCGGTGGTCGTGGCGGCGCTGCGGTGTCACGCCAGCCAGCTCGGCGTGGCCGGCTCCGACGTGATCCACGTCGGCGGCCAGCGCGAACCCATCCTCACCGTGGCGAGGTTGCGCCGGGTTCGGTGAGGGGCGGGGCGGTGCGGCTCAGCCCTGCGGCCGGCCCTCGGCCGGCGTGTCGGGTGCGGCGGGTGCGTCGGGCAGGTCCGCGATCTGCTCGGACGTGGCGAAGGTCTCGGCGTTGCCGAACGGTTCCTCGGGCTGGTCGGCCGCGGGGGCACCGGCCGCGCCGGGGCGCTTCTCGGCGAGCTTGTCCACACCCTTGGTGACCTGCTCCTTGGCCTTGGCCACCGTGTCGCTGTACTTGCCCTGGGTCTTGTCGTCGACGACCTTGCCGGCCTTGTCGAGCAGTTCGGTGACCTTGTCCTTGTTCTGGTGCGCCAGCTCGCCGGCCTTCTCGGCCGCCTGGTGCGCCGCCTTGTTGGCCTCCTGGGCGAGCTTCTCGGCCTTGTGCGGCAGGTCGAGCTCCTCGGCCTTGGCCTTGATCTTGTCGACGAATGACATGCGGGATTCCCCTCGTTGATCGTGCGGGCCGGGTTCTCCGGACCCTGCGATGGTGTCAACGCGGGCTTTGGGTGGGGTGTTCCCGTGGCGGGTGTGGTGTGCGTCGTATGCCGGTGCCTCCGGGATGCGGTAGTTGCCCGGGTACCCGCGGTTCCGACGGTGGCGGTCGCGGAGCACGGGCACTACGGTGACGCGGTGTCCACTGGACGGCGGCAACACGGGCGGGAAGAGCGAGACGCGCGGCGGGCAGCGCGGCGGGCGACGGCGGCTGCCGGGGCCGTCCTCGCCCTGATCGGCGCGAGTGTCATCCTGCCCCTGCTCGTGCCGTCGGCGCCGTGGACCACCGGGCCGGCGGCCACCTGCGTGGCGACCGGCTGCTTCTGCGAAGCGGTCGCCTGGCATACGCCGGTCCGCCAACCGGTCGCCGCCGTGTCGTCGTTGGCGTTCTCGGTGACGGCCGTCGCGGTGCTGCTGACCTGGGCGCGGGCGGCGCGACTCGGCCGAGCCCGGATGCCCGGTCCCTGGCTGGCCGCGTTTGCCGCCGGCTGCGCGCTCGTCGGCGTGGGCAGCGCGTACCTGCACGGCTCGTTCACCTTCCTCGGCCAGTTCGCCGATGTCGCGCCGATGCAGGCGACGGCGCTCTTCCTGTTCTGCTACGCGCGACGAGGCGGGCCGGGGTGGCCGCGTTGGGGGCTGCCGGCATACCTGGTCCTGGCGGGGCTTGCAGCGGCGGCCGCTTGGTGGCTGCCGGACACCCGGCGCTACCTGTTCCTGATGTTCATCGTGCTCGGCGTCGCGGCCGAGTTCGCCCGGTATCGGCTCGCGCCGCCGGGCCGGCTGGCCCTGTCGTTCGGTGTTTTCGGGCTCGCCGGGGTGGCGTGGGTGCTCGACGGCACGGGGCTGTGCGCCCCGGATTCGCCGCTGCAGGGGCACGCGCTGTGGCATGTCCTCGGTGCGGTGGCGGCATACCTGCTCTTCCTGCACTACCAGGACGAGGCGAACCACCAGGACGAGGCGTCGGGCCGGGGCCGACCTCACGAAACAACGGCCTCGAACGTTTACCGGATGTGAACGTGCTGCCACCCTTCGATCGACTCGTCACCACCCATGGTGCGCGGGTGCTGCGGGTATGCCGGTCCGTCGCGGGTCCCGACGAGGCGGACGACGCCTGGTCCGAGACCTTCCTCGCCGCGCTGCGTGCCTATCCCCGGCTGGACCCGGCCGCCGACACCGAGGCCTGGCTGGTGACGATCGCCTATCGCAAGTCGATCGACGTCCACCGTCGGGCTGCGGTTCGGGCGATTCCGGTCGAGGAACTGCCGGAGATCGGGGACGCCAGCCTCGACCCGGCGGCGATCGTGGCGGCCCCCGGCGGGGGGATCTGGGCGGCGGTCGCCGCCCTGCCGCCCCGACAGCGGCAGGCGGTGGCATACCACTATCTCGGCGGGCTGACCCACGTGGCGATCGCCGACCTCGTCGACGGGACCGCGGCAAGTGTGCGGCGGGCCTGCGCGGACGGGATCGCCAACCTGCGCAGACAGGGGGTCGCGCTCGCGGACCCGAGCAGTTCGACTCCGATGGGCGATTCGAGCCCGATGGGCGGTTCGAGCCTGATGACTTCCGAGGGAGAACCACGATGAGCACCACGAAGACGACGACGGACCGGGTGGCCGACGAGGCGCGGCTGGCGGAGTTGCGGGCGGAGCTGGCCCGGCGCGCCGAGGCGGAGGGCTTGGTCGAGGTGGCGTACCGGACGCTCGACACCTCGATCGGGCCGCTGCTGCTGGCGGCCACGCCGGTGGGGTTGGTGCGGATCGCATTCGCCCGTGAGGGATTCGACCAGGTGTTGGAGTCGTTGGCCGACCGGGTCGGTCCGCGGGTGCTCGCGGCGCCCGCCCGGCTGGATCGGGCCGCCGTCGAACTCGACGACTATCTCGCGGGGCGCCGTCACGATTTCGACGTGGCGTTGGACCTGCGGCTCTCGGGCGGTTTCCGGCGGCGCGTGCTGGAGCGGCTGCGCGCGGTGGGGTACGGGCGGACGGTCAGCTATGCGTCGTTGGCGGCGGACGTCGGCAACCCGAAGGCGGTCCGGGCGGTCGGGTCGGCGTGTGCCACCAATCCGCTGCCGGTCGTCGTGCCGTGCCATCGGGTGCTGCGATCCGACGGCGCGCTCGGGGGGTACCTCGGCGGACTCGACGTCAAGGCGACGCTGCTGGAGCTGGAGCGCGCGGGGGCTCCCGGGACGTGATGTCGGGGTGTGATGTCGGGACGTGATGTCGGGGCGTGCGGTTATGGTGGCCCGCATGCCGATCATCCGCCGACACGGGACCTGGGACTCCCCGCTCGCCCCCGCCGACATGCTGGGCGGGGGCAGCCTCGACCTGGAGGCATCCGCCGACGGCGGTGACGTGTACTGGCTGGAGAGCGTGGCCGACGAGGGCGGCGCGACCGCCTTGATGCGTCGCGGGGCCGGCGCGGACGGGAGCGTGGTGGGCGGTGCGGTCGAGCGGGTGACCCCGCCGGGGGTGAGGGTGCGCAGCCGGTTGCGCGAGTACGGCGGCGGCTCGTATGCCGTTCGTGCCGGGATCGTGCTGTATGTCGACGACGCCGACGGGCGGGTCTGGCTGGTCGAGGGGTCGCGGCGGGGGCCGATCACCCCGGTGGTGGCCGATCGGGCGGTGCGGTTCGCGGCGATGGAGATCGACCCGGTGCGCCGGGTGGCGTGGACCGTGCGCGAAGACCACCGCGACGACGGGGTCGAACCCGTCGACTCCCTCGTCCGGCTCGAGCTGGACGGCCCGAACGACGAGTTCGGCGTCGAGGTGGTCGCCGGCCGGCGACGGCCGCTGTCCGACCGGGACGGTGGCCGGTCGGCGGACCCCGACTTCGTCGGCGATCCGACGCTGTCCCCGGACGGCTCCCGGCTCGCCTGGGTGCAGTGGTCCCACCCGGACATGCCGTGGGATGCGACCGAACTCGTCGTGGCGCGCATCGACGACGACGGTGACCTGGTCGATCGCCGGGTCGTGGCCGGCCACGGCCGGACCGCGGCGTCCTGCCCGGGGTGGCTGGACGAGACGCGACTGGCATACCTGGACGAGGTCGACGGGTTCGGCGTGCCTCATGTGGTGGACCTGACCGGTGCGGCCGGGACCGGGGGCGGGCCGGGGCAGCCGGTTGTCGAGGAGCGGGTCGAGTACGGGCTGCCGCCCTGGGTGCAGCGGATGCGGCCGTTGGCCGCGTTGCCGGACGGGCGGCTGGCAGCGGTGCGGTGGATCGACGGATTCGGGCGGGTGATCGTGGTCGATCCGGCGACCGGGCGGGTGTCCGACCTGGCCGCCGATCTCCCGGGGCCGATCACGGCGGCGCAGTCGTTGAGCGTTGCGACCGGGGCCGGTGGGGTACGGGTGGTCTGCCAGGCGGGTTCGGTGGCGCGCGGTTGGTCGGTCGTGTCCTTGCCGGTGCCGGCCTCGGAGCCGGCGGGTGGTGATGCGTCGGCCGAGGTGTTGTATGCCGGAGCGACGGCGAGCGACCCGGCATACCTCAGCGTCCCGCAGACCCTCACCTGGACGGGCGCGGACGGGCAGCCGACCCACGGCATCTTCTATCCGCCGACCAACCCGGACTTCGCCGGGCCCGCGGGCGAACTCCCGCCGCTGATGGTGCTCGCGCACGGCGGGCCGACGTCGGCGGCGCTGCCGATCTGGAAGCCGGCGACCACGTTCTTCACCTCGCGCGGCATCGCGGTGCTCGACGTCAACTACGCCGGGTCGACGGGGTACGGGCGGGCCTATCGGGAGCGGTTGATCGGTCGGTGGGGCGTCCTCGACGTCGCCGATTGTGTCGCCGGGGCCGGGTATGCCGCTGCGTGCGGGCTCGTGGACGCCGGCCGGATGGCGATCCGCGGCAAGTCCGCCGGCGGGTTCGTCGCAGTCGCCGCGGTGACCTTCCACGAGGTGTTCGGGGCGGCGATCGTGTTGTACGGCATCAGCGACCTGTCGGCGCTGGCCGCCGATACCCACAAGTTCGAGTCGAGGTACACCGACCGGCTGGTCGCCCCGTGGCCCGCCGGCGCCGCGGTCTACGCCGAGCGCAGCCCGATCGAGCACCTGGACCGGGTGTCGGCGCCGATGCTCATCCTGCAGGGGACCGAGGATCGGGTGGTTCCGCCGGAGCAGGCGCAGGCGCTCGCGGACGCCCTGCGGGTCAAGGGGCTGCCGGTCGAGCTGGTGATGTTCGAGGGGGAGGGGCACGGGTTCCGGCGGCCGGAGTCGAATGTGCGGGCCTGGGAGGTGGAGGCCGATTTCCTGGCTCGGCTCTGGGGTGCGCCGACGCCGTCGTGAGACTCTCCGGCGGTTCCGGCGCTCAGGTCGCCGGGAAACCGGCGAACTCCCGCAGTCGCCGGGTCCACTGCGGGGACTGCGCCAGGTCGCGACCGTCCAGGCTCAGGATCGGCGCCGGGCCGACGACCGAGGACACCAGCCACACTCCGTCGGCGTCGAACAACTCGCCGACCGGGGAGAGGCGGTACTCGCACGGCACGCCCTGGGCCTGCGCCGCCGCGTAGATCGCCGCCTGCACGGTCGAGGCGAGGACGCCGGTGTCGGTCAGCGGGGTCGTGACCAGGGTGCCGGCCCGCAGCTGGATGACCGCCGACCGCGGTGCCTCCAGGACGAAGCCGTCGGTGCTGACGAACACCACCTCGGCCACACCGCGCCGAGCCGCCTCGCGATGCGCCGCCCGGTTGACGGCATACGACAAGGTCTTGACCCCGCCGAGCAGCCACGGCTTGTCGCGGAACGAGAGGGCGGCATAGCCGCGGTCCAGGGTGATCGCGGTGACGCCCGCGCGGCGGGCCAGGGTGCCGTCGTCGATCCGCTGGACCAGCGCGTAGCCGAGGGGTTGGGCCGGGGCGGCGCGTTCGGGTCCGCGGGTGAGGACGAGCTTGAGGTATGCCTCGCCCGGCACCTCCCAGCGCGCGAGGGCCTCGTCGATGACCGCGCGCCAGGCGAGTTCGTCGAGCGGGGGGAGGTCCAGGGCGGCCGCGGACCGGGCCAGCCGGGCCAGGTGGGCGTCCAGGTGATCCGGTCGGGGGCCGTTCGGGCCGGGCGCGATCCGGGTCGCCTCGAAACAGCCGTCGCCGCGCGTCAGCCCGAGGTCGTCGGCGAGCGCGATCGGGTCGTCGGCGTCGACCGCGCCGCGACCGAGGACCACGAGAACCCGCTCGGTCGGCTGGTCGGGTTCGGGCATCGGCGGTTCTCCTGAGGGTGGGTGCGACGGGACGTCCGACGGGCGCTTACCGGCATACCCGCAGACCGGCATACCGGAATAGCGGCATACGCGGCATGACGGCAGACCAAGTATCGCGCCCCTGACCCGCCGCCCCGGCCAGGCACAGCAGCGCCACAGAGCGGTCATCGCCGAGCCAAAGCCGGGCCGCGAAGAGTGGGCGGCGAACCGGGTCGCACCCCGCGGCCGGACCCGAACCGAGAAGGACACCACATGTCCACCCCGACCACCGCCGTCGTGAACCGCAGCAACCCCGCCCGGGATCGAGTCGTCGTCTCCGGCTCCCGTGCGACGCCGCCATCGGAGCTGACCGCCGCCCGGGCCGGGCGGCTGCGCCGGCTCTGGCGCGGCCCCACGACGGATCCGCGCTGGGCCCGGCCCGGCCTGGTGCTGCTGCTGCTCGGCGCCGCACTGCTGTACTTCTGGGACCTGTCAGCCTCCGGCTACGCGAACGAGTTCTATGCCGCCGCCGTTAAGTCGGGTACGCAGGATCTGACCGCGTGGCTGTTCGGTTCGCTCGACTCGGCCAATGCGATCACCGTCGACAAACCGCCGGCAGCGCTGTGGCTGATGGTGTTGTCGAGTCGGATCTTCGGGTTCTCCAGCTTCGCGATGCTCTTGCCGCAGGCGCTTGCCGGGGTCGGCACGGTCGCCCTCACCCACGCCGCCGTGCGCCGGGTGAGCGGGCCCGGAGCCGGGCTGGTCGCCGGAGCACTGGTGGCGATCACGCCGGTCGCCGCGCTGATGTTCCGGTTCAACAATCCCGATGCACTGCTGACGCTGCTCATGACCGCTGCCGGGTATGCCGTCGTGCGGGCGATCGAGACGACGCGCGGGCGGTCGGCGCTGCGGTGGCTGGTCGGAGCCGGTGTGGCGATCGGATTCGCCTTCCTCACCAAGATGATGCAGGGTCTGCTGGTGCTGCCCGGGTTCGCCCTGGCATACCTGATCGGGGCGCGGTTCGGACTGTGGACCAAGCTCGGGCACCTGCTGGCCGCGTTCGCGGCGATGGTGGTGGGGGCCGGCTGGCTCGTCGTGCTGGCCGCGCTGTGGCCGGCGGCGTCACGTCCGTATATCGGCGGCTCGACGAACAACTCGCTCTGGGAGTTGGCGCTGGGCTACAACGGACTGGGCCGGATCTTCGGCGGTGAGGGCAACGGCGGCGGCGGCGGTGGTGCCGGCGGCGGCGGGGGGAACACCGGGTTCGGGGGTGCCGTCGGGCTGCTGCGGATGTTCAACGCGGCCTTCGGAACCGAGATCTCGTGGTTCCTGCCCGCGGCGCTGTTCCTGCTGGTCGCCGGGCTGGTCGTCGGGCTGCGGTCCCGCGATCGCGGTAACCGGGCCCGGACCCGCCTGGTGCGAGCGTCGCTGGTGCTCTGGGGCGGCTGGTTGCTGGTATCCGTCCTGGTGCTCAGCTTCATGGAGGGCACGGTGCATCCGTACTACGCCGTCGCGCTCGCCCCGGCCATCGGTGCCGTGATCGCTATCGGCGGGCACGAATTGTGGTGTCGGCGCGCGTCCCTGGCCGCCCGGTGCACTCTCGCCGTTGCCGTATGCCTGGCCGCGGACTGGAGTTTCTACCTGATGCACCGCGACGCGGGGGCCTGGTTGCCGTGGCTGCCGTGGGTATCCGCGGTGCTGGCGACCCTCGGGGCGGGCTGGTTCGTCGTCGCCGGATCAGGCGGTTCGGGGATCCGGCCGCAGCGCGGCGCCGTCGCAGGACTCTTGGTGGCGATCATCGCGGCCGGCGGCGGGAGCGCCGCCTGGACCCTCGCCACGGTTGCCCAACCGCACTCCGGTTCGATCCCGGTCTCGGGCCCGGCAGTGGCCGGCTCGCGTTCGGGAATGGGACCGGGCGGTGCGACTGCGCTGGGCGGTGGCCCGATGGGTGCAGCACCGATGGGCGGGACGGCCCCGAGCGGGACCGCTTCGCAAGGCGGCCAGCCGCCCTCGGGTGGTTCGGCGACACCATCGAGTGACGACTCGGGCTTGGTGAGCGTGCTGAACGCCGCGGGAACCCGCTGGTCGGCCGCGGTGGTCGGCGACCAGAGCGCCGCCGGCTACATCTTGTCGACCGACACCGCCGTCATGGCGATCGGTGGCTGGAGCGGATCGGACGACGCGCCGACGCTCGCCCAGTTCCAGGCGTACGTGAGCAGCGGTCAGATCCACTACTTCATCGCCGGCGGTGGCATGGGCGGCGGTCGCGGCGGCCCGAACGGCGGGTCGGACTCGGCGGCCACCCAGATCTCGACGTGGGTGAGCGCCACCTTCACCGCGACCACGGTCGGCGGAGTGACGGTCTACGACCTCACCCAGCCGGCGACGTCATGACCGGACGACCGATCCGCCAACCCTGGGTGGAGGACATGCCGGTGTGGGTGAGGCGAAGCTTCTGCCTCAGCGAAGTGCCGGACACCCCGATCGCGTCTCGTAGGGGGAGCGTCGTGGTAGCCGTCTTCAGCTGGGCGGTCTAGGGCCGGGCAGTTCCGAAGCCGAAGCCCCGCTCCAGCTTGTCGAGCACATGGTCGACCAGCGCCCGCACCTGGTCGGCATCGGGTGGGGCATTCTTCGTCGCCGCTGGGGTCGTCGAGGCAGCAGGCCCTCCGTCAGGAAGCAGTAGGTTCGTAATCACACCGAAAACAGCACCCACCAGCGCGGTCACCTCCGCGCGGTGTGCCGGGTGGGTAACGTCGAATGCGTCGAGCACTCGGGAGCCGGCGAGAGACCAGAGGCGCCACTGTGTCTCCCGGAGCCACGGCACCAGGGGCGGGTGGCCGTGGGCGAGTTGGGCGAGATCACGCAGCGCGGCGAGGGCTCCGGCTCGGAACTGGTGTTCGACCAGGTCCCGCATGACCGCGGTCAGGGTTCCCGGATCAGTTCGAACCTGCCAGGTCGCCAGGGCGTCGCCCGCTTCGTGGAGGATGGCGCCGGCAACGGCTTCTTCCTTGCAGGAGTAGTAGTTGGAGAAGGTCCGGCGGGCCACGCCGGCACCGTCGACGATATCGTCGACGGTCACGTCTGCGAATCCACGCTCACACACGAGCCGGTATGCCGTGCGCGCCAATTCACGTTCGAGCGCGGCCCGCTTTCTCTCGCGCAGTCCTGGTGCCATGGCAGGCACTATGTCATCCGTCGTGGGGCGGTGGAACCCTGCGGCGGGATGGGCTGGCCTTACTGACCAAGGGTCGGGTCGGTGGGGCGTGCCAGGGCCGCACCGTCGATGTCGATCCTGGGCAGGCGCTGGTCGAGCCATCGCGGCAGCCACCAGGCGCGCTCGCCGGCCAGGTGAAGGAACGCCGGAATAAGCGTCATTCGGATCAGGAACGCGTCAATGAGGATTCCCGCGGACAGCGCGAAGCCGAACTGGCGGATGGCCGTGTCGCTGCTGAGGACGAAACCGCCGAAGACCGCGATCATGATGATCGCGGCTGCGACGACGACCCGACCGGCGTGGTGGAACCCGGTTCGCACCGCGGCCCGCGCCGGGACCCCCTGAGCGTGGTCCTCGGCGATTGAGGTGCCCAGGAAGACCTGGTAGTCGTTGGCCAGGCCATAGAGGATGCCGGTGGCCATGATCGGCAGGAACGAGAGGATCGGCCCGGATCGGTCGATGCCGACGAGCCAGGTCCAGTCGGGATCACTGAAGGCCGTAACCAGGAGCCCCGTCGTGGCGGCCATGGTGAGGAGGAATCCGGCGGTGGCGGCGAGCGGCACGAGGAACGAGCGGAAGACCAGCAGCAGCACGATGAGGGAGAGCGCGACGACGATCACGAGGTAGACCGGGGTGGCCGCTGCGAGCGTGTCCGACAGATCGATGTTCATCGCCGTGAGGCCAGTGACCCCCAGCGTGTCGAGCTGGGCGATTCGGCTGGTGCGGAGCTCGGTGACGAGGTCTTGGGTCGATTGCGCGGTAGGGCCTTCTCGTGGGGTGACCTGAAAGATGGCCAGATCGGTGCGTGGAGCGGTCCCCAGGAGCGCGACATCGACGACGCCGTTGAGCTCGGCCAATGACTGTTGGGCCGCAAGCAGCGCCGATTGGTCGAAGGCTGCGCCAGAACTCTCCCGGGCTGTGACGACAAGGGGTGCATTGTGGCCCTCTCCGAACGCATCCGTGATTGCGTCGTAGGTGATGCGTTGGGACGAGCCGAACTCAGCGACGGCCCCGGACGGCATACCGAGCTTCAAAGCCTTGGCCGGGATGGCGACCATCCCCAGCACTGCTGTGACGGCTAGGAGAGTGAGGATCGGACGCCGGGTGATCAGCGTGACCCATCCGTCCGCGATCTGGTGTGCATGTGCACGGGAACGGCGGGTGCGTGCCCGGCGGCTGACGATGCGCTCGCCGACGAGGCCGAGCAACGCGGGCAGGGCCGTGAGGGCGATAAGCACGGCCAGAGCCACGGTTGCGGCGGCCGTTATCGCCATGGTGGTGACGAAAGCGATACCGAGGGTGAGTAGACCGATCAAGGCGATGATGACGGTGAGGCCGGCGAACAGGACCGCCCCACCGGCCGTTCCGCTGGCCAACTCGATGGCCTCTGACGCGGACAGGCCTTTGGTGGCCACCAGTTTTCGATGCTTGTGCACGATAAACAGGGCGTAGTCGATCCCGACCGCCAGGCCGATCATCAGCCCGAGAGCGGGGGTTGAGGTGGTCATCTCGAAGTTGGCAGAGAGAGCGAAAGCTCCACCGACGCCGATGAACACCCCGGCCACAGCCGTGAGGACGGGCAGACCCGCTGCAACCAGGGAGCCGAGCGTAAGCAGGAGCACGAGAGCCGCGACGGCCAGCCCGATGGCTTCATGTCCACCCAACGGTGGTTCGACGGGAAGCAGCGAAGCCGACGCGGACATGGCCAGGCCGGCTTGGGCGCTGACCTTCTCGACCGCCTGGAGCACCTCATCGGCAGCTCCACTGGGCAGGTCGGCGATCTGGCCGGTGAGCTGGAGGCTGGCGACCGCCGTGCGGCCGTCCTTCGACACCGAGACGGTTCGAAGGTCAGCTCCGTCGACCGTCAGCGGGATGCCGGTCGGACTGGTGCCGGCAAGCAGCGTGTCGAGACCGGCGAGGGCCTGCGATCGTGCCTGAGCGATCGCTTGATCCGCCTGGGCCCTCGGGTCCGTCATTCCTTCGAGAGCGTTGGGGAAGATCTTGCCAGGCGTCTGACCGAGCGCCGTGGCCTTGGTTTCCAATGCCCGGACGTCCCTCAGCAGACCCGAAGCTCCGTTGATCTGGGTTGTCGGGGACGCGCTGGCCAGGGCGCGGGCACGGTCCGCCAGGGCCTGCAGTTCCCCGGCAACTCCGACCGCGGAGGACAGGGTCGGCGTCCCGGTCGGTGCCGTGGCCTTGAGATGGGCGACTTGCTCGGTGATGGACGTGGCCAGCTGCCGGAGACGGGGAGTGAGATCGGCGGCCACCTTGGCCTCCACCTGGGTGGTGATCCGCGCGCTGACCTCGGTGCGCTGAACGGCCAGTTGGCCTTCGCGATCGACGACGTAGCCGGTGGACTGGGCGGCCCGGAGCGCTGCGCCGATGGCGCGCGACCTCTCGGGAGAGTCCACGCGACCGCCGCCCAGGACAGTGAAAACGAGGCTTCCTTGGGTGCCCCGCGCCTGCGGAAGTTCTGTGGCGATCGTGTCCAAGGTGCGCTGAGAGGGAGTGTTGGTCAACGTCAAGCCGGTCGCAATCGAGGTCGGCTGGCTGACCAACAGGGCAACGACGCCGCCGATGACGAGGAGCCAGCCGAGCAGAACTCGGCCCGGGTGATGGTATGCGTAGCGACCGAGCCGGGACAGCAAGAGGGACATGGAAGCTCCGTGGGCCGAGGGATTGACGCCGCCCACGATACAGATCATTGCGCACTGAGCAAATATGCTCAGTGCGCAATCAGCGCAATGCGGTGGTAGTGACCTCCCGTGCGGGGGCCGGAACCGGGAGCTACGACGCGTGGGAGTTACGGCATACCGAGCAGGTCGCGGATGTCGGCGGCGGTGAGGGCGCCGCCGTCCAACGCGCCGCCGTCGACCACCTGGGCGAACAGGTCGCGTTTGCGCTGCTGCAGGGCGGCGACCTTCTCCTCGATCGTGCCGCCGGCGATCATCCGGTACACCATGACCGTGCGGGTCTGCCCGATGCGGTGGGTGCGGTCGACGGCCTGGGCCTCGGCGGCCGGGTTCCACCACGGGTCCATGACGTAGACGTAGTCGGCCTCGGTCAGGGTCAGCCCGAACCCGCCCGCCTTGAGACTGATGAGGAAGACCGGCGCGTCGCCCTCCCGGAACGAGGCGACCTTGGCGGCCCGGTTGCGGGTGCGGCCGTCGAGATAGGCGTATGCCAGTCCGGCGGCTTCCAGCCGCTCGCGGATCATCGCGAGGAACCGGGTGAACTGGGAGAACACCAGCGCGCGATGCCCCTCGGCGTGCAACTCGACCAGTTGGTCGACGAGTTCGTCCACCTTGGCGGAGGTGACGGTGCCGGCATACGTCGGATCGGCCAATCCCGGATGCAGCGCCATCAGCCGCAGCGTCGTCAGCGATTTCAGGATGAGGATCCGGTTGGCGTCGAAGTCGTCGATGAGGCGCAGCACCCGCTGGCGTTCGCGCTGGAGGTGGGTGTCGTAGAGCTTGCGGTGCGCGGGGGCGAGTTCGATGGTGAGGGTCTGCTCCTGCTTGGGCGGCAGTTCGGTGGCCACGCTCTCCTTGGTGCGGCGCAGCACGAGCGGGCGGATTCGGCGACGCAGCGAGTCGAGCACATCCGGCGCGCTGCCGCTCTCGATGGGCCGCCGGTAGATCTCGGCGAAGCGTTGCGGGTTGGGGAAGACTCCGGGCGCCACGACCGACAGCAGCGACCACAGGTCCATCAGGGTGTTCTCCAGCGGCGTGCCGGTGAGCGCGAACTTCACCGGGGCCGCGAGCCGGCGCACCGTCGCATACGTCTTGGCCTGGTGGTTCTTGACGAACTGCGCCTCGTCGAGGACGACGGCCCGCCAGGGCCGTGCCAGGAACTCCTCGGCGTCCAGGCGGGTGATGGCATACGAGGTGACGACGATGTCGGCGCCGGCCACCGCCTCGACGAGCGGGACCCGGCGGCGCGTCGTCGTCTCCCCGATCGTGACGACCCGCAGCCCCGGCGCGAACCGGGCCGCCTCCCCGCTCCACGTGGCCAGCACGCTCGTCGGCGCGACGATGAGGACTGGGTCGGTCAGGTCGCCGGCGTCCTTGGCGTGCTGGACGAGGGCGAGGACCTGCAGTGTCTTGCCCAGGCCCATGTCGTCGGCGAGGATCCCGCCCAGGCCCAGCCCCCACAGCGCCGCCAGCCAGCCGAACCCGTCCCGCTGGTACGGCCGCAGCGTCGCGGAAATCCCCTCGGGCACGGGCGGGACCGGGATGTCCGTCGTCCCGAGAAGCGCGCCGACGGTGCGTTCCCACCGGGTCGACTGCGCCGCGACGACGCCGAGTTCGACGAGTTCCTCCCAGAGGCCCGCCTGGTATGCCGTGAGCCGCAGCGGTCCGCCGGCCTGCGGGCGGTCCTGCAGGGCGCGGGCCTCCTCGATGAGCCGGCGCAGCGTGGCGTACTCCGGCCGGTCCAGCGGGAACCAGGTGCCGGTGTCGAGGAGCAGATGATCCTCGCCGCGGGCCAGCGCGAGGAAGAGGTGCTCGAAGGGGACCGCCTCGCCGCCGACCGATACCGCGATGCCGAGGTCGAACCAGTCGTTGCCCCAAAGCGTGTTGTCGGTGCCGGTGCCGCCGGAGGCCGCCGTCGTCGGGCGGCCGGCACCCGCGTCGGCGTCGGTCAGGGCGAGTTCGACGACCGGTGCGTCCGGCACGAACCGGTATGCCGGGAGCTCGCCGGCGATCTCGACGTCCAACCAGTCCTGGGCCTGGAGATGCGGCAGGAGTTCACCGGCGAACCGGGCTGTCGCCAGTCCCGTGTAGCGCTGCGCGGCCGGCAGGGCGGCCCGGCCGTTGCCGCGCCACCACTCGCGGGGCGCGCCGGGGACGGCGGCCAGCCGGTCGAGCAGGTCGCGTTCGGCGTCGGCGTCCCGAGCCGCCCCGGTGGGCCCGGTCAGCGGGACGGGGACCGGGCGTTCGGCTCGGCCGTAGTGGAACGACCAGGCCAGTTCCACGACGTGGTCGGCGCCGAACGCGACCCGCAGCGCGAGCCGCGGCGGGACGGGTTCGGGCAGGTCGACGGAGTCGTCGGTAGACGTGAGCACCGTGAGCCGGCGCAGGGTGGGCACGAAGCCGTCGACGAACCGGTCCTCGTCTGCGGCCGGGATGACGAGCGGCTCGGCGCGGAAGAGCGCCTCGATCTCCCGGGTCATCGGCACACTGAGCGCCCCGATCGTCAGGCGCCTGGGCGTGCCGGGCCCACCGAGCCGGCGCCGAACCCAGCCGTGCGCGGGGATCCCGATCAGCGTGATGTCATCAGGTGCCAGGGTCCCGTCCGGGAACCGAAACCGCGGATTGACCTGTATGCCGTCCGCCGTGCGGTGCAGGTCGAGCACGGCTTCCAGCGATTCGCCGAAATCGACGAGGTCGCCGGGCTCGGCGCCCACGAGCACGACCCCGGCGGCGACGGCCTCGGCGAGGCCCGCCCACCCGGCCGCGCTCATGATCTCCAGCTGGAGGAGGTCGGGCCGGGAGTATTCGTAGTAGCTGCCCGACTTCGTCGTCGCCCGCCGATAGAAGTCGCGCACCGCCGCCACGTGCTGCTCATCGGCGGTCGGCATCGCGTTGGCAATGTCCGACCAGGACGCTCCGGTGCGGATCCACCGACCCGACTTTCCCTCGATGAGCGGCCGGACGTAGGTGCGCGGAGCGGGGGTGCGGTCCCACGAATTGGGCCTCGGCAGCTCGTGGGTCACCTGAAGCGCCAACGGCAGCCGACCCACGACCCGCTCCGGGACCGCGCCGGACCGGACCACCGGGGTGAGGATCTCCTCCCAGCGCGGTGGCCGGGCCGGTCCCTCGGGTGGGTCGAAGAGCGAGACGACGGTGGGCCCGGCCGGCCGGGGGGCACCGGCCAGCAGGACGGCGACCACGTGTTTGCAATCCGCGAGCATCGGGCAGGTGCAGTGCCCGGCGAACGCCGGCTCGCCCGGGAGGGTGCCCAGCCGAACGGTGGTCGTGTACGACCGCCCGCCCGACCCACGGACCGACCCGACGAGGGTGCGGCCGTCGACCGAGGCGACCACCTGACGAACCCGGCCGGAGTTGGCATACTGACGACCCCGGGCGAACGCACCCGCCCCGACGACTGACATGATGCCGCCGGCGGTCAGCGGGGGGATGGTTGGAGTCGCAGACATCGGGGTTCACGCTAGCGCGCCCCACCGACATCCGCCCCACGACCTGCCGAGAGGCGGAGAGCTGTCAGCCTGTTTGCTTGACGGCTGACGGGCGTCCGGTCAGTGCGGGGGCGGGACGAACTGGGCTTCGTCCTCGTCGTCGGCGTCCCGGAGTTCATCGAGGGTGTGCCCGGCCGCCTCCATCGCGGCGGCGCTCGTCAGGTCGTGGCTGACCGACCGCTCGGGAACGGCCCGCCGAGCGTGGGCGGCGTCGGCGTGGGCGGCGTCGGCCGAGGCCTCGGCTGCGGTCTGGGCGGCGCCGGACCGGTTGGACAGGGTCACCTCGGGCATGAAGAGCAGCACGACGACCCCGATCGCGCAGACCGCGGCACCGAGCAGGAACACCAGGTCCATCGACGTCGCGAAACCGACCTTGAACGGGTGCGCCAGCACCGGGTCGAGCTTGCCGATCACCGAGGAGTCCGCGAGCACCCCGCTGAGCGCCGACGTGTCCCGGGCCGCCAGCGCCTTGACGAACGCGGCGTTGGTCGGGTCCGCCAGCACCTGCGGATTGCGCATCGCCGCGAGGAACGCCGGGTCCTTGGCCGCGTCGGCGAACGCGCTCTGGATGTTCGCCCCCACCGTTCCGAACAGCACCGACAGGAAGACGGCCACCCCGAGCGTGCCGCCGATCTGCCGGAAGAAGGTGGCGGAGCTGGTGGCCATCCCCATCTCGCGCGGGTGGACGGCGGCCTGGACGGCCAGGGTCAGGGGCTGCATGGTGTTGCCGAGTCCCAACCCGAACAGCGCCATGAAGGCCATGACGATCGGCAGCCCGGTGTCGGCGCTGATCCGCGAGAGCAGCAGCAGCGCGGTCACCATGAGGGTGACGCCGACGAGGGGGAAGATCCGGATCTTGCCGGTCCGGGTGATGAGCTGGCCGGAGACGACCGAACTGATCATCATGCCGAGGACCATCGGCAGCATCATGATGCCCGAGCCGGTGGGCGTGGCGCCGTGGACGATCTGCAGGTACTGGGGGATGACGAGCATCCCACCGAACATCCCGGCCCCGATGACGAACCCGCCGCCGAGCGCGATCGCGATGGCGCGATTCCGGAAGATCCGCAACGGGATCAACGCGTTGTCCCCGGCGCGGTACTCGGCCCAGACGAACCCGGCCAGACCCACCAGGCCCACGGCATACATGGCCATCGAGATGCCCGAGGTCCAGCCCCACTCGCGACCTTGTTCGGCGACGACGAGCAGCGGTACCAGGGCGACGACGAGGAAGGTGGCGCCGGCCCAGTCGATGGTGGCCTCGCGCCGGACGTGCCGCAGGTGCAGGGTATGCCAGACGACGGCGAGCGCGACGATGCCGACGGGTACGTTGACGAGGAAGACCCAGCGCCAGCCGGTGATGCCGAAGATCTTGTCGGCCTGCGCGAAGAACCCGCCGATGACCGGCCCGAACACGCTGGACGTGCCGAACACGGCGAGGAAGTACCCCTGGTAGCGGGACCGTTCGCGCGGCGGCACGATGTCGCCGATGATCGCCAGGGCCAGCGAGAACAGGCCGCCGGCGCCGATGCCCTGGATGGCCCGGAAGATCGCGAGCTGGTACATCGACTGCGAGAACGAACACATCGCCGAGCCGACGATGAAGATCGTGATCGCCGACATGAAGAACGCCTTGCGCCCGTAGATGTCGGAGAGTCGCCCGTACAACGGGGTCGCGATCGTGGAGGTGATCAGGTATGCCGTCGTCACCCAGGCCTGCAGGCTCAAGCCCTGGAGTTCGTCGGCGATGGTCTTGATCGAGGTGCCGACGATGTTCTGGTCGAGGGCGGCCAGGAACATGCCCATCATCAGGCCGACGATGATGGTGACGATCTGCTTGTGGCTGAGTTCTCCATCCGCCCGGGGTGCCGGGGGAGAGGCTGTGGTTGCCGCCATGGTGTTGGCTCCTTAGTCGTATGCCGGTCGGCGGGTGAGGGTGCGCGACGGGTTCGGGTCGCTGCGTGGTCTGATGGGGTTGCGCGTGTGCGAGTGGTGCGCTGGTGCGTCGAAGGCGACGAGGGTCAGGGAAGGCCGTCGTCCGGGGTGTCGAACCCGCGCTGGAGGTTCGCGGTCAACGAGGCGGAGAGCCGCTCGAGGTTCTGGGCCAGGTCCTCGGTCTCCTGCGGCGACCAGTCGGCGAGCATCGTCCTGATCCAGGCCGCGCGCGCCGTGGTGATGCCCTCGATGGCCCGGGCCCCGTCGGGGGTCAGGGAGATCAGTTGGGCCCGCCCGTCCTGCGGGTCCGCGACCCGATGGAGCAGACCGAGCGAGGCCAAGGTGGCCACCTGTCGGCTGACCGTGGAGATGTCGGAGTGGATGCAGGTCGCGAGGTCGGACACCCGGGAGGGCCCGGTGGACAGCGCAAACAGGATCGGCAGGTGCGGGTAGTCGATCCCGGCATGGGGCAACGGCACCTGGGAACGAGACCGCAACGCCATCAGTGACTTGACGATCCGGCTGAGGTCGACCCCGATCCGGGTGGCCGGGTCCGTCGTCCGGATGGCCGCGGTAACCGGCTCGCTGATGGTCATGGGTCCCCTGCCGAAATGGTTGCTTGCAGCAAGCAAGTATGCAGGGCGCGGCTGAATCGTGCAAATC
>JBDIAR010000023.1:0-25639 GCA_039812545.1 Dermatophilaceae bacterium
GTCCGCGAAAAGGCCCGGCCCGGTTCTGGACAGGTCGCCATCGTCGTAACCTACGCGACGCCGGCGGGGCAGCACGCGATCTCGCCCTTCCGCGGCGGTCGATCATGCGGCGATGAGGGTTGCGGTCACGTCAGCGCCGGCGGACGTGGCTCCATGTTCCGCAGGTACTCGGCGAAACCGTGTGGAGTGCGGCCCTGGCGACGGCCGGAGGTCCGAACCTGCAACTGGGCGGTCGCCTCACCCGGGACACCGAGCGCGCGCAGAGCCGACGTCAGGGCCACGTCCTCGTGGGCTCCCAGCGGCGGGAAGCCTCCGACGAGTCGGTATGCCGCCAAACTGAATCCGAGGTTGGCGCCGTGAATGTACTCGTGCCCGTCACGCAGCTCGTGGTGGGCATGCCAGGCCCTTAACAGCTCCGGCGGCAGATCCTCGGGGTCCGGAAATACCGAGCCCACGACGAGTTGGGCTCCCCGAGCGGCAAGGTCGAGTTGCCCCGTGAGCCAGTGCGTGGGAACGACCGAATCGGCGTCGGTATTGGCGACCCACACGACGTCCTCCGCGACAGCGGCCGACCGAAGTCTGCTGAACTCGACGCCGAGCGCGCGGGCGCTTCCGACGTTGCCGGCCGAGACGGCGACGACGTCGACGTCGGGGTGCTCGCCGGCGATGAAGATGCTGGCGTCTGTGCACGAGTCGAGGACAACGGTGATGGAGCTTCGGACCTGCGGGTGATGCTCGCCGAGGTGGACGACCGAGCGTTGCACGGCACGCAGGCACCGGTCCAACAACGCCTCCTCGTTGCGGGCGGGGATCACGACGTGCAGCCAGCGGTACCGGTGAGTCTGACCGGCGGGGCTGGTCACGGGGGCCCCGGGCTCGCCGTGCCTCGCTGCGACAGGACCTGCAGCAGGAATTGGGACTCCTCGTGGGTGACGACGACTGGGAGCCCCAACCCGGCGACCAGCCGCTGATGCACGACGTCGCCGTTCAGCGGCCAACCGATCGGCTGTGGCCGCCAGTGGCACAGCACGACCGTCCCACCGGGGTCGAGCGACGCCTGGATCCGCGCGGTCAATGCGTCGAGTTGGGCCGGGCTGAGGAAGTAGCCGAGCTCGGAGACGACGACGAGATCGAAGGTGCCCGAGGGCCACTGGTCGGGCACGCGCAACTGGTGGACCTCCACCGCCTGGAGATGGTCAAGTCGGCGACGGGCGGCGGCGACGGCGGTCGGCGAGGCGTCAACGGCGACGACTTGCTCACAGCGGGTGGCCAATTGCCCGGTCAGCACCCCGATCGAGCAACCCACCTCGACGGCACGCCGGTACCCCTCCCCCGGTAGGGAGGCCAACGAAATGGCCGACTTGCGTCGCTCGTACCAGCTCCGCTCCACCTGCCAGGGATCCGAGTGCGCGGCATGGAGAGCATCGAGAGCATCGTCAACGGCGGGAGCACCGTGGACATACACCTCGTAATCCCGATGGAAATGGCGGAGCATGTCGGCGCTGACGATCGCCTCGTCACCGGGAGCCGGCGAGAGATCGGCGAGTTGACTGGCGTGACTGGCGATCGCCCGCACTTTGCGAGCCCTCGCCTCCGACCCCAAGCCGACCGTATGCCAGGTCGTGGGCGGGGCAAGGTCCTCGCGAGTTCCCCAGTGCCACAGCCAGATCGGGTACTCCCAGAGAACGGCGTCGGTGCGATGGGCGGCGGTTGCCGCGGCTCGTCCGGCCACCTCGTGATCGCTGTGACCGTCGTGTCGCCACGGAGCGAGGAGGAGCGTATGCCGGCCGTGTAGCCCGACCTGCGCCACCACCGCCGCCACGAGCTCCTCTTCGTGCTGGGCCAGTCGACCGTCGGGTAGCCCGAGGACGTCGACGGTGGCGGCCGGCGCAAGGATCGATGTGGCCGTTGCGAGTTCGGCTCGTCGACGGTCCGCGAGACGTGCCGGGTCGTGGCTCGGCGACGAGGCGTGAGACGCCTCCCCCGCCGTGGCGACGACGAAGCGCACGGTCAGCCCCGCGTCGTGACATTGCGCGACGAGACCGCCGGCACCCAGGGCTTCGTCGTCCGGGTGCGCGGCGACGACGACCACGTCCGTGCAGCCGAACGGCAACACGTCGGCAAGTCGTACCGCAGGTGACTGCTCGGCCAGCCATGGGTCCCAATGACTTTCGTCCGTACCTGAATCTCGGTGGTCGAAATCGGGAGTCACCACGGCCACCCCGGGCCGCGGGATGGCTGGGACGCGAGGCGGCTCAGAACGTGGTCACCGAGAACGGCGAGATCGCGCTCGGCGTGCCATTGGCGGACGTAGACCTGCAGATCGGCGACCCGGCGGCTGTGATCCGCCTCCAGCGTCAACGGCGCCGGCCCGGTCGCGTGTCCCACGTGATGCAGGACGTTCTCGCAGACCCCCGCCACCGTCGATCTGACCAGGACCGCCAGACCCGCGGGGTCCGACACGGCGTGTCCATCGATGGCCGCGGCTGCGGCGGCCAGGGCGCGGCGGGCGGACTGGAGATCGCGATCCACGGCGCCGAGGTGGACGCGCGCCACCTGATCGGGAGGCCGCGTCGTGCTGACGTCCAGCAGCCGACGAGCCACGGCGCACGCCGCCCCGAACCACACCGCCGCGACCCCGATACCACCCCAGGCGAACCCCGGCCGCCGCAGGTACCAGCCCGGCGGTCCGATAGCGGTGGCCGGGACGTCGACGAGGTCGATCGGTCCGCTGACCACGCTCGTCAATCCCCTTGCAGGCCAAGGCTGGTCGACGACTCGAACGCCGGGGTGCCGCAGGTCGACGGCAAAGAGTGCCCGGTCGCCGTTCTCCAGCCAGGCGGTGATCAGCGCGGAATCGATGAGTCCGGCCAGGGAGCACCACGGCTTCCGACCGCTGAGCACCCATTGACCCGCCTGCCGACGGGCCTCCAGTCGAACGCCGGGACCCTCGGCGGCATACACGCCCCACGTGCCGCCCGACCCGGAGGGCACCGCCGCACCCTCGGGAAGCACCCCATCTGCGCGCGCCTCGGCCAGGATGGCCAAGGCGTCCAGATGGGGCTCGACCACGCGAGCCGCGGTCAGGTCCGCCGCCCCGAGGCTCGCCAGCGCCGACCACAATCGAGCGGTCTGACCAGAACCGGGTACCGGAAGGTCGGCGACGAGCGGCACGATCGCGAGCGCCGCTTTCGCGGCTCCGGCGACGCGGGCCGCGCTCTCCCCCAGCCGGACCAGCGTGGACTCCCACTCGGGGTCCGGGCCGAGGTCGACGACGCAGCTGTTGGCCGTCGCGTCGTCGCCTCGGCGCGGTCCGCTCACGGACGAACCTTGCGCTCCCAGAAGCGCAGCGCCGCACAGCGGTCCACGAAGCCCTCAGCGCCGCTGGGGTCCAGTGCGACGACGGCCTCGTCGGGCTGGACGCCGGCCGCGTCCAGCAGGGCCTTCGCCGCGGCGGTGAAGCCGATGAACTTGTGATGGGCGAAGGCGTCGGCGACGAAGTTCTTCACGCATTGGCGCTGCGCCAGGGACTCGACCGCAGCGACCCCCGGGAGGAGAACGACGACGTCGAACAGCACCGACGGGGCACCGTCGATCGCCTTGTCGACGGGGACCGCTCGCTTCGGTTTGACCGTCACCCCGCCGATCCGGTCGCCGATGAGTTCCACTGTGGCGCCGGCCTTTTCGAAGGCAGCCCGGAGCGCGCTGAGCTCGGCGTCGGGAGTGCCGTCGGTGACGAGGATACCGACCTTGCGGCCCGCGACGGATGCCGGCGGGCGGTGCGTCAGGCTGAGCGAGGGCGCCGGCGGCAGATCGGTGCGCACGACGGCGGCCGGTTCGGCGGCAGGAGGCAATGGCATACCAAGTTTCGCCGCGACCTGAGCGGACAGGGACTCGTCGACATTGCGCAGATTGGCCAGGACCCGGGTGCGGATCGCCGCGATCTCACACTTGCCGAGCTCGAACGCGAACGCCGCGACGATGTGATCCTGTTCGTGTGGGGCCTGGCTCACGAAGAACTGTCGCGCCTGCGAGAAGTGATCGGCGAACGACTCGGGGCGGAGTCGACGGACGACGGCGGCGTCCAGAGTCTCCGCATACGCGGTGAAGCCCGTCGAGGGGTTCTCCCTGGGTCCGCGCTCGTCGCCCTGGAAGGAGTTCGGCTCGTATGCCGCCCGCCCGCTCTGTGGTCTCATCTGCATGTGGCCGTCGCGTTGGAAATGCGCCACGGGGCATCTCGGGGCGTTCACCGGCAGCTGGGAGAAGTTGGTGGAGCCGAGGCGCTTGAGCTGGGTGTCGAGATAGGAGAAGTTGCGGCCCTGCAGGAGCGGGTCGTTGCTGAAGTCGATACCCGGGACGACGTTCTGGGTCATGAACGCCACCTGCTCGATCTCGGCGAAGACACTGTCGACGACCCGATCAAGGGTGAGTCGCGCGATCCGACGCGGCGGCAGGACCTCCTCCGGGATGAGCTTGGTGGCGTCGAGGACGTCGAAGTCGAAGCCGTCGGCGAACGCGTCGTCGAAGACCTGGACCATGAGATCCCACTGCGGGAGGTCGCCCGAGGTGATGGCGGCGAACAGGTCGCGGCGGTGGAAGTCGGGATCCGCGCCGTTGATCTTGACGGCCTCGTCCCACAGCACGGACTGCAGACCCTGGACCGGCTTCCAGTGGAACTTGACGAAGTGCGACTCGCCGGCGGCGTTGACGAACCTGAACGTGTGGACGCCGAAGCCCTCCATGAACCGGAACGACCGCGGGATGGCGCGGTCCGACATCGCCCAGAGGACGGCGTGGGTGGTCTCCGGCATCAGGGACACGAAGTCCCAGAACGTGTCGTGAGCCGAGGCCGCCTGCGGGAAACCGCGGTCCGGTTCTTCCTTGACCGCGTGCACCAGGTCGGGGAACTTCATCGCGTCCTGGACGAAGAAGACGGGGACATTGTTGCCGACGATGTCCCAGTTGCCCTCTCGGGTGTACATCTTGACCGCGAAACCCCGGATGTCGCGCGCGAGGTCCGCCGAACCGAGGTTGCCGGCCACGGTGGAGAACCGGACGAAGGCCTCGGTCCGCTCACCGACGCGCTGGAACAGATCGGCCCTGGTCAACTCGGGGATGGCCTCAAGCGTCTCGAGGTAGCCGTGCGCCCCGTAGCCCCGCGCGTGGACCACTCGTTCCGGGATGCGTTCGTGGTCGAAGTGGAAGAGCTTGTCCCGCAGGACGAAGTCCTCCAGCAGGGCCGGCCCGCGCGCGCCGGCGCGCAACGTGTTCTGGTCGTCGGCGACCGGAATCCCCTGCGAGGTGGTCAGCGTCCGAACCTCCACCGGTGCCGAGGGGTCGGGACCTTGATGGAGCTCTCCGCCGGAACCCACCCTGGTCGAGGTGGGCTGGGGTGCCTTCTTCTTGCTCGCCACGGTGATGCCTTCCGCCTGGGTATCGGCCGAGTGCTGGTATGCGTGTTCGGCGGGGAGTCGCGTCGGCGCTCCTTCCAGGACGTTACGTCATCACGACGACGAGAGAGGGGCCCCAGAGGTCTGGAACGCGATGGGATTCACCGACCGCGCCGCGGAAGCTACAAGAGTTGTCAAAGATTCCCCCAGGACCCGGAATTGCCTGGTCACAGCGAGACGAAAAGCACGTCGAATTGTCATCGGATCTGCGATGTGCGGTCCAGACGCCCAGCACGTCGCCAACGAACGGAAGGGGAAATCTCATGGTCGGCCCCAACCCGGAACTCCCGGCGTTTCCCCGGCACGCACCTGGCTGTGCCGGCGTCCCCGTCCTCTTGGTCCCGGTCACGCTGATCGTCTTCGCGGTCGCGGTGGCCTGGGCGGTGTCCATGGGCGGTTCGTCGCTGGGTTGGCTCCTCCTTCCGCTGTGCCTCGGCCCGGCTCTGATCTATTACGGCCGGTGGGTGCACGGCCACGTGGGTCGAGTCGGCGCGGTCCTGCGCTGAGCCCTTCTGGGCCGGGACAAGAGCTTCACAAGATCTTTCCAAGACTCGGTCGATCCTCTGGTCACGCGTGCCCCGGTCGCGGTGAACTGGTCGGCGACGCAGTGAAAACGCATGCAACGACGGGAGTCCTCAGATGCCACGGCGGGGAGCGACCGGCCCGGTGCCGCCGGGGCCTCACCGGGCCACGGGATGCGCCGGGCTGCCGCTGTGCCTCGTGCCGCTGGCCGTTGGGATCTTCGCCGTGGCACTGGCCTGGGCTCTTCAACTCGGCGGGCACACCGTGGGTTGGCTCCTCGTCCCGCTCATCTGGCTTCCCGTTGCGGTCCTGTACCGACGCTGGATGACCGAGCCGTCGGGCTCGGCCCTCCAGGACGCCGCAGAGTCCCCGTCGGAGGCGTCCGGCGAGGACGCCGCGGATCCCATCAGATATTGATCATGTGTCCGGCGATGCCGTGCAGGGCCTCCTTGACCGCCTCGCCCAGCGTCGGGTGCGCGAACACCACGCGCGACAACTCGTGCGCCGTCAGGTCCCACGTCTGGGCGGCGTTGATGACGGGCAACAACTCGGTGACGTCCGGACCGATCATGTGAGCTCCCAGCAGTTCGCCGGTCGCGGCATCCGCCACGATCTTGACGAACCCGACCGCATCACCCAAACCCTGGGCCTTCCCGTTGGCCTGGAACGGGAACTTCGCGGTCTTGACCTCGAATCCGGCATCCTTGGCCTGCGCCTCGGACATCCCCATCGACCCGATCTGCGGGCTGCAATACGTGGCACGCGGGATGAAGGTGTAGTCGATCTCCATCGTCTCCGCACCGGCGATCGTCTCGGCCGCCACGATCCCCATCGCCTCGGCCACGTGCGCGAGCATCATCTTCGCGGTGACGTCCCCGATGGCATACACGCCGGGCACATTGGTGCGGCAGCGGCCGTCGACGGCGATGGCGCCGCGCGGGGTGAGTTCGACGCCGAGCGACTCCAACCCGAAACCCTCCGTCCGCGGCGCGAACCCGATCGCTGACAGCAACCGGTCCGCCTCCAACACCTGCTGGCCCTTGGCCGAGGAAACGGTGACCTTGACGCCGGAGCCGGTGTCCTCGACGGACTCGACCTTGGTGCCCGTCAGGACCTTGACCCCGAGCTTCTTGTAGGCCCGGGCGAGTTCCTTGGACACCTCCTCGTCCTCGGTCGGGACCATCCGGTCGAGGAACTCGACGATCGTCACGTCGACGCCGAAGTTCTTCATGACGTAGGCGAATTCGACGCCGATGGCGCCGGAGCCGGCGATGATGATCGAGCCCGGCAGGTTGGGGTCGAGGATCTGCTCCTCGTAGGTGACGACGTTCGCGCTGACCTGGACGCCGGGCAGCATACGGGTCACCGAACCGGTGGCGATGATGAGGTTGTCGAAGGTCAGGTCCCGCGTGCCGCCGTCGTCCGCGGTGACGGTCATCGACGTCGGCGAGGTCAGCGTGCCCCAGCCGTCGATCTCGGTGATGCCGTTCTTCTTCATCAGGAAGTGGACGCCCTTGACGATGCCCGCGGAGACGGCGCGGCTGCGTTCGTGGGTCGGCCCGTACGACATCGTGGCGTCGCCCTCGATGCCGAACTTCTTCTTCTCGTGCGTGAGGGTGTGCGCGAGTTCGGCGTTCTTCAGCAGGGCCTTGCTCGGGATGCACCCGACGTTCAGGCATACCCCGCCCCAGTACTTCTTCTCGACCACAGCGGCCTTCAGGCCGAGCTGGGAGGCGCGGATCGCGGCGACGTACCCACCGGGGCCGGCACCAAGGACAACGACGTCGAAATCAGCCATGGCCCAAGACTAGAGGGCCGACCATGCCAGGGGGTATGCCGGGGTATGCCGGGGTATGCCGGTCGCCGGGTTCTCGTCGACGAACCCCCGCAGATCCCTTCCGTTACGTCACGGTCGGGCAACCGGGCGGCCCGGCAACGCCCGAACGTCGTTGCCACGGGCTAGCTTGTGCCCCATGAGCACACCGACGCAGATACGCAAGATCTCGACGGATCCCGACCGGCCACCCGTTGCCGTCGAGGAGCCACCGAACTGGTCCGGGCCCAACAAGGCGATCTTCGCCGCGATCGCGGTTCTCGGCGCCGTCGCCTGGGTGATGATCGCCGTCCTGCGCGGTGAACAGGTCAGTGCTGTGTGGTTCGTCTTCGCGGCCGTCTGCACGTATGTCATCGCGTTCCGGTTCTATGCGCGGCTCATCGAGTACAAGGTCCTCCAACCTCGGGACACCCGGGCCACGCCGGCCGAGCAGTTCGAGAACGGCCGGGACTTCATGCCCACCGACCGGCGGATCCTCTACGGCCACCACTTCGCCGCCATCGCCGGCGCCGGCCCGTTGGTCGGCCCGGTTCTGGCGGCCCAGATGGGGTACCTGCCGGGCACGATCTGGATCATCGTCGGCGTCGTGCTCGCCGGTGCCGTCCAGGACTACATGGTCATGCACCTGTCGATCCGCCGGCACGGCCGCTCGCTCGGTCAGATGGCTCGCGACGAGTTGGGCACGATCGGCGGCTGGGCCGCCATCGTCGGCGTGCTGTCGATCATGATCATCCTGCTCGCCGTGCTGTGCATCGTCGTCATCAATGCGCTGGCGGAGAGCCCGTGGGGCGTGTTCTCGATCGCGATGACCATCCCGATCGCGTTGTTCATGGGGGTGTACCTGCGGTTCCTGCGGCCGGGGCGGGTCACTGAGGTCTCACTCATCGGGTGCGCGCTGCTGGTGTTCGCGATCGTCGCGGGACGGTGGGTCGCCGAGAGCCCGAGCCTGGCCCAGACCTTCACTTTGAGCAAGGTTCAGCTGGCCTGGTGCCTGATCATCTACGGCTTCTGCGCGGCGATCCTGCCGGTATGGCTGCTGCTGGCCCCGCGCGACTACCTGTCCACCTTCATGAAGGTCGGCACGATCGTGCTGCTCGCGGTCGGCATACTCGTCGCGCGCCCGGTGGTGCAGATGCCGGCGGTCACGCAATTCGCGAGCAACGGCAAGGGCCCGGCCTTCGCCGGGTCGCTCTTCCCGTTCCTGTTCATCACCATTGCCTGCGGCGCACTGTCCGGCTTCCACTCGCTGATCTCCTCCGGCACCACGCCGAAGCTCATCGAGAAGGAGAGCCAGGCCCGGATGATGGGCTACGGCGGCATGCTGATGGAGTCCTTCGTCGCGATCATGGCGATGGTCGCGGCCGTCTCCATCGACCAGCACCTCTACTTCGCGATGAACGCCCCGGGCGCGCTGACCGGGTATGCCCCCAATATCGACCCGGCCAAGGTCGCGGAGACCGCGGCGACCTACACCAACGGACTGGGCCTGACCGCGCCGGGCGGCGCACCCCTCCCGCCGGTGGACGCCAAGACGCTCCTCCAGGCCGGGGCGGATGTCGGCGAGAAGACGATCATCTCCCGAACCGGCGGCGCTCCGACGCTGGCGGTCGGGATGGCCGAGATCATGCACGGCGTGTTCGGCGGCCCTACCTGGAAGTCGTTCTGGTACCACTTCGCGGTGATGTTCGAGGCGCTGTTCATCCTCACCACCGTCGACGCCGGCACCCGCGTCGCGCGGTTCATGTTCTCCGACGCCATCGGCAACTTCAAGGGCCTGAAGAAGTTCAAGGACCCGTCCTGGTGGCCGGGCGCCTGGCTGTGCACCGCCATCGTCGTGGGCGCCTGGGGCTACTTCGTCGTCATGGGCGTCACCGACCCGCAGGGCGGCATCAACACGCTGTACCCGCTGTTCGGGATCGCCAACCAGCTGCTGGCCGCCATCGCCCTCACCGTCGTCTTCGTCGTCCTCGTCAAGCAGGGCAAGACGAAATGGGTCTGGATCCCCGGCATACCTCTGGTCTGGGATCTCGCCGTCACGCTGACGGCGTCCTGGCAGAAGATCTTCTCCTCGGTCCCGGCGATCGGCTACTTCTCGAACCACAGCAAGTACGCCGACGGGGTCGCCGCCGGGAAGGTCATCGCGCCGGCCAAGACGATGGGCGAGATGAACGACATCGTTCGCAACACGATGATCCAGGGGATCTTGTCGATCGTGTTCGCGTTGCTCGTCGTCGTGGTCGTCCTCGTGGCGATCGCGGTGTGCGTCAAGGCGGTCCGGGCCGGCGGGCTGCCCACGACGGAGGAACCCGATGTCCCGTCGCGGATCTTCGCGCCGAAGTCCTTCATCGCCACGCCCGCCGAACGCGAAGTCCTCGCCGAGTGGCAGGAGGCCGGGCTCGATCCCACTCCCGTCGGGGCGCATCACTAGCGCATGATGAGACGGTGACCAACCCTGGTATGCCGTGGACCGGCCGGCTGCGCACCGCGGCCGGCCGTGTCGGTCGGTCCGTGCGGTGGTATGTGCGCGGGGTCGTTCAGGAGGATGCGTACGAGCGCTACCTCGAGCATCTCGGTCGGGTCCACCCCGGCGCCGAGCCACAGTCGCGCAAGCAGTTCTGGAAGGACCGGATCGACGCCCGGGACGCGAACCCGACCAGCCGCTGCTGCTGAACCTCAGGGCTGGGCGCGTCGTTCGGGTTCCGGCGGCATCAACGCCCGGGCCTCGTCGATATCCAAGCCGGTCAGCTGCAACTCGTCGACGATGATCGAACGCAGTTGGGCCAGGACGACCTCCGCGGACAAGGAGTCGGTGCGCGGCAGGCGACTGGTGTCCTCGGCAACCCGGAGCAGCGACGGCCGGGCCCCGGCCGCCATCTGATTCGTGGCGAGCAGTCGGGCGATCAGGTCGTTGGCGCTCGCGAGGTCTTCCAGACAGCTCAGGTATGCCGCCGGCAACTCCTCCTCTTTGGTCGCGGCAACGACGACGCGCCGGGCCAGGACTCGGGAGTCCCGAACCGCCCGGTCCAGCGGGGTGACCAGGTCCGCCACCGTCCGGACCTTGTCCCGGTGGGCGCGCCGGAAGGGTGAGGAGGCGATGACCGCCATCCCCTCGTCGGCGGCGGCCTGCAGTTCGCGGATATGGGTGTCGGTGGACCGAGCGGTGGCCAGCACGCGGGCGGCCTTCTCCACGTCCAGCGTGCGGGCCGCCGTGGCCGCGCCGCGCAGCACGTCGGCCAGCGATCGGACGACGGCGGCCGCCTGGACTCGGGGCCGCCGTAAGGGTGCCTGCGGGACCACGGTCGCGGCCACGAGCGCGACCGCACCGCCGACGACGGCGTCGATCCATCGGGAGAACGCCTGTCCCGGCGTGGCGGTCAGGGTCGCCACGACGATGGACTGGACCGCGGATTGGATGACGAGCAGGTTTCCGGCGTCCAGCAGGAGCGCGATCGACATGGACACCGCGGCGACGGCGGCGACCTGCCACGGTCCGGGGCCCGCGAACGAGATGAAGATGTCGGCGACGAAGACCCCGATGGCGACCCCGACGGTGACCTCGGCGACCCGGCGCAGCCGTTGGCCGTAGGTCATCCCGAGACAGACCACTGCGACGATCGGGGCGAACATCCCCTGGTGGTGGCCGATCGGACCGGAGACGATCCCCCAGGCGATACCGGCGGCGATCGCGCATTGCGCGATCATGAATGCCTTGTCGGACAACCGCTCGATCCGCGCCCGAACCGATAGCCGGGACCGGTTGATCGCCCGGTCCAAGAACTCCTGGACCTGATTCTCGGCGTCCTGCCACGTCTGACTGGTCACGTTGGCCATCATCCCTTGCCCGCTGTCCCCATCAAGGATATCTTGACATCAAGATATCACGGGGGGGTCCGCCGATGTGGGACGCGAATCAATACCGCCGGTTCGCGAGCGAGCGGCACCGGCCGTTCTACGACCTGCTGGCGCGGGTCCGGCCCGAGTCGGAGCCGCGACTCGTCGTCGACTTCGGTTGCGGCGACGGACCGCTCACGATGTCCCTGGCGGATCGGTGGCCCTCGGCCCGGATCGTCGGGGTGGATGCCAGCGCCGAGATGCTCGCCGCGGCTCGGGCCGGCGACCCAGACGGCCGCGTGGAGTGGCGTCGAGAACGCGCCGAGGAGTGGCGACCGGGTGAGCTGGGCGCCCCGATCGACGTGCTCGTGACCAACGCGGCGCTGCAATGGGTCCCGACCCATCGCGACCTACTCCCCCGGTGGATCGAGCACCTGGCACCGGGCGGCTGGCTCGCACTTCAGATCCCCGGGAACTTCCACGCCCCCTCGCACCGGTTGATGCGGGAGGTGGCGGCACGGCATACCCGCGCCCGAGACCTGCTCCCGGTGCTGGACCGGGCCGCCGCCTCGGACACGGCCGTCGGCTACCTGTCCATCCTGTCCGCCGCCGGGCTGAGGACGGACGCGTGGGAGACGTCCTATGTGCACGTGCTCGATCCGGCCGGCGCTCAGGACTCTCCGGTGCTCGAGTGGGTCCGCGCCACCGGGCTGCGACCGGTGCTCGACGTCCTCACCGACGAGAGGGAGCGGAGCGCGTTCCTGGAGGAGTACGACCGGGAACTGCGCGTGGCATACCCACGTCGGGCATACGGGGTGCCGTTCGAGTTCCGGCGAATCTTCGCGGTGGGGCAGCGCCCCTGACCACGTCGCTCAGAGGTTCGGGAACCAGATCCCGATCTCGCGCTGCGCGGACTCCGGGGAGTCCGAACCGTGCACGATGTTCTGGGTCGATCCCTGGCCCCAGTCGCGGCCGAGGTCGCCGCGGATCGATCCGGGTGGGGCCTTGGTCGGGTCGGTCGAGCCGGCGAGGGAGCGGAAACCCTCGATGCAGCGGACACCCTCGATGACGATGGCCGTCACCGGGCCGGAGGACATGAACTCCACCAGCTCGCCGAAGAAGTGCTTCTCCTTGTGCTCGACGTAGTGCTCGGCGAGCAATTCGGCGGTGGGCGTGCGGATGTCGAGGGCGACGAGGGTGTAACCCTTGGCCTCGATCCGCCGCAGGACCTCTCCGGTGAGGCCGCGGGCGAAGGCGTCGGGCTTGACGAGGACGAGCGAGCGTTCGGTCATGGCCAAACCCTAGCGGGCGGGCGGGTTCGCGCGGCAGGGGCGGGGGCGCGGCGGCGTTCGGTATGCCGGCGCGAGCGACGACCGGTCAGGTCTGGGGCTGCGGCTGCTCGCCCGCGGCCTGCTCGCGGGCGGCCTGGACGGCGTCGATCCGGCGCCCCTGGACGAGGCAGACGAGGAAAAGCGCGAAGAAGAGTCCGCCGACGATGACCATCGCCGAAACGATGAACCCGGCCAGCAGCGCGCAGACCTGAACGATCCACGCCAGGGTGATCCCGAACGGACGGCGCATCGAGCCGGCGGCCACAAGGGCGAGGACGGCGAGCGCGCTGCCCACGACGAGATAGGTCGTGGCCCGGTCCTTGTCCGCGCCCACAGCGGCCAGCGACCAGGCGACCAGGGCGCCGAAGAAGATGAGGACGGACTCGGCCGCCAGGACCACCGCGACCATCCGCCAGGTGAACTTCGGCAGGGTCCCGTAGATCGGCAAGGCCATGCCGCGATTGTATGCCGACGGGCGTCGCGCCCACCGGAGCGCAGCGGGCAGGACGGTCGGGAGGCCGGGTGCGACGCGCCGGAGCGGAGCGTCTCGGGAGCGGGACGACCCGGCTGGCCAACAAAATCGCCCGATCGGGCGATTCCAGGGACCGGAACAGCCAACCAGCCACCGATTTCGCCCAATCGGGCGATTTTGGAGGGGTGGACGGTCTCGCCTGGTCACGGACCTGCCGTGCGGGCCGCGGGCCAGGCGTCGATCGCCTCCTTGGCCGCGACCAGGCTGCAGCCGGAGGCTTCGCCATAGAGCTTGACGGCCGCAATGGTGCGCCCCGCCCGGACTTCGGCGTCGATCCTGGCCCGATCAGAGGCCGACAGCGCGCGCGGTTCGCCGAGGGTGCGTCGCCCCAGCCACCGACCGGTCAACCACATTGCGAGCGCCACAACCCCGAGTCCGACCACGATCACTTTGTCCATGACCGTGACGGTATGCCGGCTCGGACCTTGACGCGTCAGACCGTGGTCGGGTTTGGGGCGCCGATGGTCGCTGTTTGGACGGGCTGCGCGCAGATCGAGGCGACATTGCGGCCGTCGACGGTCGCGACGTCCATGGCCAGTCCGCGCGGATGTTCGCCCAGGAGCGCCCCAATCGTCGCGCCGTCCTGCGTGGTCGCCAGCAGCCGATCCCCCGACGGCAGGACCCCGACCACGATCCCGCGCACCGGCATACCGGCTTCGAACACCACGGTGCAGGTGTCCACGACGACTCGACCGGCATACCGGCGCCCCGGCGCACCACTGGACCCGCGTCCGCCGAGCACGCTCCCGACCCCGGCGAACTCGCGAGGCACGGTCGAGTAGACCCCCACGGAGTACTTGCTCATGATGCCGCCGTTCGCGGTGGCCATCCCGTAACCGCCCGGGTCGGCCCGGACCGCACGGACGATGCCGACGATCCCGTGCATGGCGTAGTTGTTCCCCGCCCCGCCGAAGAAGGGCAGCCCGCCGGTGACCGTCAGTCCGCGCGGATCGTCAGCCCCCAGCCCGAAGGCATCCGTGACGTTGAAGACGGCAATGGGGAAACACGAGTACAGGTCGAGGTGGCGCACCTGCGGTATACCGATCCCCGCCTGGTCGAGCGCGGACCGGATCGCCTCGATCGAAGCCGGGCTCCTGGCCAGGTCGGGGCGGTCGAGCAGGTCGCGTTCAACGGCGTCGGCGTGCCCGTGCAGGTAGACCAGCCGCGAGTCCGGTATGCCCAGCCGGCGCGCCTCGCCCACGCTGGTGAGGATCACGGCGGCGCCCTGGTTGACCTGGTCACGCGCCACGAGGAAGCGGGTGTACGGATCGGCCAGCATCCGATTGCGCTCGTCCGGGGTGACCAATTCGCCGGCCGTACGCTCGGTCGGGGCGACGGCATACGGGTTGGCGGCGGCGATCCTGGTGAACGGGGCGAACAACTCCCCCATCGCCGCGGCATACCGATCACGGCTTTCGCCCAGAGCCAGCCGTCGGGCGTTCTCGAACAGCGCGTATGCCGGGATCGCGCCGACCAGCCCGTGCGCGGCGTACGACGGGTCGAGCATGTCGTCCAGGCCGGGTCCCCGGTCCTCGTGCCCGTCGGCGGTACCGGGTTCGTGCCAGTCGGGGCAGCCCGCCTCGGGATGCTCGCGCAGGTGCCGGATCGTGGACAGCGCCTCGGAGCCCACGAGCAGCACGCCGCGGGCCTGACCGGCCCTGATCGCTGCGGCGAACTCCCCCACCAGGTGCTGCGGGCCTTGACCGCCGCCGATCTCCAGGACCGTGCGGCGCGGGGTCACCCCGACTCGGGCGGCGACGGCATACGGGAAGTTCTCGGGCCGACCGAACGGGTTCGGCGGGGCCAGGCCGGACAGCTCGAACTGTCGGATCCCGGCGACCGTGTCGATGACACCCGCCAGCGCCTGAGAGTCGGCGCCGGAGTCGGCCAGGGCCCGCCGGGCAGCACGCGCGGCCAGGTCGACCGGCGACAGCGTCTGGTATGCCGGGTCGCCGACACGCTCGGCGTGCTCTCCGGCACCGACGAGGACGGGCGTGGATGCCGCCGGGTCGCCGGTCAGGTCGTGGCCCACAGCCCGACGGCACGACGCGCGGCGAAGAAGCCGGCACCGGTGAGGCGCCGGTAGGCCCGGACTGCGGCGAGCTTGCGCCCGGCGGCGATCGTGGCGGTGATCTGCTCGCGGTCGCGCGGGTCGATATGGAGCTCGCGCGCGGCGCTGGAGGTGATCGAGGGACGAACCCGCACGATGACGGGATCGGCCGTGTGGTCGTCGAGGAGAATCGTATGCCTGCCCATTGCCGGCCTTTCGTTGTGGAGGGCGCGAACGGCATCGGCCACGCAGTGCATGCTCCAATCTACCCCGGCCGAGCCGAACGGTCGCCCCGCCACGCCGAACGGTCACAGCGGTCACAGCCGTCACGGTGACCGTGGTGGAGGGGGTGGGTCGGTCAGTCCCGACCCGACAGCAGCGCCCTGACCTCTGCGGCGGTGACCACCGAACCCGTCGCGAGCACGGCGCCCCCCAGTCCGTCGGCCTCGGCGAGGGTCGCGGCGACGTCGATCGCGTCCGGGAGACTGGCCGCTTCGGTGACCCGGTGATCGCCGAAGATCGCGCGCGCCACGTCGGCCAGGTCGGCCACAGCCATTGCCCGTGGGGAGGATGTGCGGGTGACGACCACCTGGTCCAGCACCGGCTCGAGCGCCTCGAGGATGCCGTCGGCGTCCTTGCCGCGCAGCACGCCGACCACCCCGACCAGCGTCGTGAAGACGAACGACTCGCGGATCGCCGCGGCCAGGGCCCGCGCCCCGTGTGGGTTGTGCGCCGCGTCGACGAAGATCGTCGGGGAGCTGCGGACGAGTTCCAGACGGCCGGGCGAGGTGGATCTGGCCAGCCCGGCCCGCACGGTGTCGATGTCGAGCGCCTGGTCGCCGCCGGCGAGGAAGGCCTCGACGGCGGTGAGCGCCACCGCCGCGTTCTCGCTCTGGTGGACGCCGTGCAAGGGCACGAAAAGGTCCTCGTAGCGTCCAGCGGGAGTGGTGATGTCGACGACCTGTCCTCCGACGGCCACCGTGCGGGAGGTCACCGCGAAGGCCGCACCCTGCAGCAGAAGTCGCGCGTCGACGCCCGCGGCCCGCTCCTGCAACACGGCGAGCGCGTCCAGGTCTTGCTCGGCGACGACGGCCGTCGCCCCCTCCTTGATGATCCCGGCCTTCTCGGCGGCGATCGCCTCGATGGTGTCGCCGAGGTACTCCTGGTGGTCCAGGCCGATCGGAGTGATGACGGCGACCTGGCCGTCCGCGACATTGGTCGCGTCCCAGGCGCCGCCCAGGCCCACCTCGACGATCGCGACATGCACCGGCGCGTCGGCGAACATGGCATACGCCATCGTCGTGAGCACCTCGAAGAAGGTCATCCGCGGCCCGCCTTGCGTCAGCGACTGTGCGTCGACCATCGCCACATAGGGTGCAACGTCGTCGTATGCCGCGACGAACTGTTCGGCCGTGAGCGGCTCGTCAGCCAGGCAGATGCGCTCGCGCACGTCGTGGAGATGCGGGGAGGTGAATCGGCCTGTGGTGAGGCCGAATTCGGTGAGGATCGCATCCATGAGGCGCGCCGTCGAGGTCTTGCCGTTGGTCCCGGTGACGTGGATGACGGGGAAGGTGGACTGCGGATCCCCGAGCAGATCCATGACCATCCGCATCCGGTCGAGGGAGGGGTCGATGACGTTCTCCGGAGCCCGGGACATCAGGTCCTGGTCGATCTCGCGCAACCGCTGACGCAACTGGGGGTCTTCGCCCGAGGTGGTCGGTCGGTCCATGTCACCGCTCCAATCTGCGCAGGCCGATGCGCACCGACTCGCCGTCGGAGAGCTCGGCGAGCACCGAATCATCGGCCAGGGCCGCCGGGTCGGGCACCGAGGCGAACTGGTCGGCGAGGACCTCGGCGGCGATCCGGTCGCGATGCGCGACGATCGCGTCGTGGACCCGTTGCGATCCGCCGACCGCCAACGAGATCCGGTCCGAGATGTGCAGTTCCGCCTTCTTGCGCGCGTCCTGGACGGCGCGGATCACGTCGTTGGCGATCCCCTCGGCGGCCAGCTCTGGGGTGACCGCGGTGTCGAGGACGACGAAGCCTCCGCCGGGCAGCATGGCGGTCACGCGCTGTTGCGCGGCCCCGGCCTGCGCATCGGCGACGACGGTGTCCAGGGCATACTCGCCCTCGATCAGCGCGATGCCGCCGGCGACGACCGAGCCGTCGGGCTGCATCGACCAATCACCGGACTTGGCGGCCCTGATGGCGGCTTGCACCTCCTTGCCCAGGCGAGGTCCGGCGACCCGGGCGTTGACGGTGAGCCGTCGGGTGACGCCGAAATCGCCCTCACTGGCCGCACCGAGGTCGACCAGGGTGACGGCCTTGACGTTCAGCTCGTCCGCGACGACGTCGACGAAGGGCGCCAGCTGAGCCGAGTCGGTCACCGCGACGGTGAGGTCGGCCAGGGGCAGCCGCGCGCGCAGGCCGTGGGCCTTGCGCAGCGCCGACCCCGCCGAACACACCTCGCGGGCGCGGTCCATGGCCGCGACCAGGGCGTGATCCTGCGGCAGTGAACCGGCGTCCGGCCAGTCGGTCAGGTGCACCGAACGGCCCCCGGTCAGCCCGCGCCAGATGTCCTCGGTCACCAGCGGCAGCAGCGGGGCGACGGTCCTGGTCAGCACCTCAAGGGCGGTGTACAGCGTGTCGAACGCGGCTCGCGTCGACGCGGACATCTCATTGCCGCTGTCCCAGAACCGATCTCGGGACCGCCGGATGTACCAGTTCGTCAAGACGTCGAGGAAGCCGCGCATCGTCTCGCAGGCGTCGGCGATGGCGTATGCGTCGAGCTGGACCGTCATCTCTTCGACGAACTCGCGCAGCTTGGCGAGCAGGTACCGGTCCAGCACGTCCGTGGACTCGGTGGACCAGCGCGCCTGGTGACCGGCCCCGCCACCGGCGGCATTGGCATACAGGGCGAAGAAGTACCACGAGTTCCACAGCGGGATCATCACTTGACGGACGCCGTCGCGGATGCCCTGTTCGGTGACGACCAGGTTGCCGCCGCGCAGGATCGGGCTGGACATGAGGAACCAGCGCATCGCGTCGGCGCCGTCGCGGTCGAACACCTCCGAGACGTCGGGGTAGTTCTTCAACGACTTGCTCATCTTCTGGCCGTCCGAGCCGAGCACGATGCCGTGACTGATGCAGGACGTGAACGCGGGCCGGTCGAAGATCGCGCTCGCCAGGATGTGCAGGGTGTAGAACCAGCCTCGGGTCTGGCCGATGTACTCGACGATGAAATCGCCCGGGAAGTGGTGCTCGAACCATTCGCGGTTCTCGAACGGGTAGTGCACTTGGGCGTAGGACATCGACCCCGAGTCGAACCACACGTCCAGGACGTCCGGGACGCGGCGCATCGTCGAACGCCCCGTCGGGTCATCGGGATTCGGGCGGGTCAACGCGTCGATATAGGGCCGGTGCAGGTCGGTGACCATGACGCCGAAGTCGCGTTCGAGGTCCTCGACCGAGCCGTAGACGTCGATCCGGGGGTATGCCGGGTCGTCCGATCGCCACACGGGAATCGGACTGCCCCAGAAGCGGTTCCGCGAGATCGACCAGTCCCGGGCGTTGGCCAGCCACTTGCCGAATTGGCCGTCCTTGACGTGGTCCGGGGTCCAGGTGATCTGCTGGTTCAGCTCCCCCATCCGGTCCTTGAACTTGGTGACCTCCACGAACCACGACGAAACCGCCATGTACACCAACGGATTCCGGCACCGCCAGCAGTGCGGGTAAGCGTGGTCGTATGTCTCGCGCCGGAGCAGGACCGTCCCGGGAGACACCGAACCCACCGGCCCCTCACCGCGGGTCGCATTGCGCAGGTGCTCGATGATCTCGGGGTTCGCGTCGAACACCTGCAGGCCGAGGTAGTCGGCCACCGGCAGGGTGAACCGCGCCCCGGCGTCCACCGGAACGACCGCCTCGATCCCGGCGGCCGCCGTCGCGAGCATGTCGTCCTCACCGAATCCGCCAGCCAGATGGACCAATCCGGTGCCGTCCTCGGTGGTGACGAAGTCGGCGGCGATGATTTGGTGGGCGTTCGGCGAACCCGCGTAGTACGAGAAGGGCGGCGTGTAGGTGCGGCCCACGAGGTCGGAACCCTTGTGCCGGGCCACGATTCGCTCGGCGATGTCGTCGCCGAACTCGCGTCGGTATGCCGCCAGCCTCGCCTCGGCGAGCAGGAAGCGGCGCGGACCGCCCGGCATCCCAGACGGCATACCAAACGGCATACCGGTCGGCTCGGCCTCGACGACCACATAGTCGATGTCCGGGCCCACGGCCACCGCCATATTCGAGGGCAGCGTCCACGGCGTCGTCGTCCAGATCAGGGCGATCTCGCCGGTCTCCAGCGTCAGTCCGACGGTCACCGCCGGGTCCTGGCGGTTCTGGTAGACGTCCTCGTCCATCCGCAACTCGTGGTTGGACAGCGGCGTCTCGTCCTGCCAGCAGTACGGCAGCACCCGCTTGCCCTCGTAGACCAGGCCCTTGTCGTACAACTGCTTGAACGCCCAGATGACGCTCTCCATGAAAGAAAGGTTCATCGTCTTGTAGTCGTTGTCGAAGTCGACCCAGCGGGCCTGCCGGGTGACGTAGTCGCGCCACTCGTGGGTGTACTTCAGGACCGACTCCCGGCAGGCTTTGTTGAAGATCTCGACGCCGAGTTCCTCGATCTCCTTCTTGGTCTTCAGACCCAGTTGGGCGGCGGCCTCCAGCTCGGCGGGCAGACCGTGGGTGTCCCAGCCGAAGCGGCGCTCGACCCGCTTGCCGCGCATCGTCATGTAGCGCGGGACGACGTCCTTGACGTAGCCGGTCAACAGGTGCCCGTAGTGCGGCAGACCGTTGGCGAACGGCGGCCCGTCGTAGAAGACGAACTCGTTTGCGCCGTCCGGTCCGGCGTCGCGTTGGTCGATCGAGGCCTGGAAGGTCCCGTCCTGGTCCCAGTAGCGCAGGACGCGCTCCTCGAGCTGCGGGAAACTCGGGGACGCCGTGACGGCCGCCGGTTCCCCGACGGGGGCCTCCGCGGTGGGCGAGTCTACGTGCGGGACGTCGTCGGTGGTGACCTTCGGGTAGGTCATCGTGGTTCTCCTGCGATCGGTGGTCGGGCTGTGCCACGAGGACGATTCCCGGCGTATGCCGGTCACCGCGGTGCCACCTCGCTTGCCGCACCGCCGAGCCTCGGGCGAGAACCCGGGCACCGGCATACGACCACTCTTGCCGAAGGCGGTGACGGGCCCACCCGTCCGGGTCTAGTGAGGCACGGAGGACCGGGCCCGTTCTTCCGGAGGCTCGCCGCTGATGACGGCTCGAACGCCTGTGGGCCCGATTCTACGGCACGGGTTCAGGTCGCCAGCTGGTCGGCGAGCAGCAGGGCGGTCCGAAGGGACTCCGGCGTCGGTCGGGCCACGTGCGCTGCCGACGCGATCCGCAGGTAGCCGAGCTGAGCCCCACCGCGCAAGACCGGCAGGGCCACGTAACGATCCGTCGGGAAGCCGCCGCCGAGATCCACCGGCCGGCCCTGGCAGGAGGCCGATCCGTCCCGCTCGATCACCCACGCGTCCCGCGGAATCGTCCCGGTCACGTAGTCACAGCGTTCGACCCCGAGGGTCTCACCGACCTGTCGCGCGATGGTCGCGTTGTGACTGGACCTGTCGGCGTCGCCTCGCTGGGTCGCCGTGGACAGCGCGAGGATCGAGTCCAACTGGGCGGCCCGCCGTAGTGCGGCCTCCTGTTGGCGCAGGCCCCAGAGCGCCAGTTCGGTGACGGCGACGCCGACGAGCACGAGCAACACCGCGAGTTCGACGTCGTCGCGCTCGTGGATCGTGAAGCTGAGGTACGGCGAGGTACAGAAGAAGTCGAACCACGCCGTCGTGGACAGCGCCGCGAGCAGTCCCGCGACCCGGTCGCCCGAGGCCGCGACCGCGACGACGACCAGGACGAAGACGAGCGCATTGCCGGCCTGGGAGAACCCGTCCCGGAACAGATACAGGATCGCTCCGGCTCCGATGGGCGCCAGTACCGCGACGGTCCGCATGATGGTGCTGTTGAGCGGCCATCCGGAAACGCGACGAGTCATGGTCCCATTGGACCACCGATTCGCCACCGGCGCGCGGACCCGGTGGGGCCGGCCGCAGGCTACCCGTCGGGGCTACCCGAGGCCGAGCTCGTATGCCTCTTCCCACAGTTCGTCGCGTACCCGCGGGTGGGCGGCGCGTTCGATGATGTTGCGGGCCTGGGTGCGCTCGTCACGGCCGAAGACCTCGGCGACACCCTGTTCGGTGATCACCGCGCTGTGCTGGAACGAGGTCACGGGTTCGTCGATCAGCGGCACGATCGTGGAGACGTCGGCCTTGGGATGCCAGGACCGCAGGGCCATCAACGCCTGGCCGCCGGGGGCGTGCAGGGCACCGACGATGAAGTCCGTTTGGCCGCCGAACCCCGAGTGGATGCGGGCCCGGATGCGCGAGGCGTTGGCCTGGGAGAGCAGGTCCACCTGGAGCGCCGTGTTGATGGAGGTCATCTGCGGCTGCTGGGCGACGTTCGACGGGTCGTTGGTGACCTCGGTGCGGCGCATGACGAGTTGCGGGTTGCGGTGCATCCACTTGTACAACTCGTTGGAGCCCATCGCGAAGCTCGCGGTGACCACGCGGTCGGGGTCCAACGCCCCCGCGGCGTCCAGCGCCAAGATGCCGTCCGAAACCATCTCGGACCAGATCCCGAGGTTCTTCAACCGGGCCAGCCCGGGCAAGGTGGCGTCCGGCACCTCCCCGATCCCGAGTTGCAGGGTCGCGCCGTCGCTCACCCGGCTCGAACACAACTCGCCGATGATCCGGGCGGCCTCGGCGGCGTCCCCCGTCGACGGCGGCTTGTGCGAGTGGTGCTCCACCGACCGGTCGACCTCGATGAACCCGTCGAAAATATCGGCGTCGAACTCGCCGTCGCCGTAGGTGTAAGGCATCTGCGGATTGATCTGGGCGACCAACAGGCCACCCCGGGATTTCACCGCTTCGATGGCCGCCGCAACGACGTTGATCTCGATGCCGAGCGAGACCTTCCCGTCGATCGGCTCCGAGACGTGCACGACCACCGCGTCCGGCGGCTGGTGAGAACGGAACAGGGCCGGGACGAGGGACAGCCGCGCCGGCGTGTACCGCAACGAACGAACCTTCCGCATCCCCGGGCCGACGAAGGGGCTCTCGTGAATGATGCCGTCGCGCACCGGGATTCCCGAGTGCGCGTTGAGCATCCACAACTTGAAGGACGGCACCGATTCGTCGACGAGCTTCAGCAACTCCCAGGGGGTTCCGCCGTTGCCGGTGACCACGATCCGGGGTCGCCCCTCGGACAACCGCGACCGCAACAGCGAACCCATCGACTCGGTGCTCAGTACAGACGTCGCCACGTCCACGATCTCCTTCGGGCAGGCCGGCCGCTCTGGCACGGTCGGATGAGTCAACCTTGGCATAACCGGCACGGCTACCGGAACGCGATGACACCGACCAGCGGGCACCGACGAGGCGGACACAATGCCAGGCAATAGACTGGCACATCGGAAGGAGCCGTCCGTGGGCACCCCCCCAAGCGCCGTCCAGCCACCGTCCGCCGACGCCGCATCGCTACCGGCCACGCTGTGGCCGGCCCGGGTGGACGACCCCGATATCGCCGCCGGATACGCCGTGGACGCCATGCCGGGGCAGCGGGCCGTGACCGATTTCACCGTGGTCCGGGCGCGGGACGCCGCCGACGTCGTCGCCGTCCTCGAACACGCACAGGCGCACGGCATACCCGTCGTCCCACAAGGGGCACGCACCGGACTGGCCGGCGGCGCGAGCGCGACGCCCGGCTGCATCGTCCTCAATGTCGAGGCACTCGACCGCATCGAGGACCTCGACGCGGTCCAGGGGCTGGCCGTGGTCGGCCCGGGTGTCGTGAACGAGACGCTCAAGGCGGCGGCGGCGCAGGTCGGGTTGTGGTTCAGCCCCGACCCGGCCTCGGCCGCCACCTGCACGATCGGCGGCAATGTCGCGACGAACGCCGGTGGCCTGTGCTGCGTGAAGTACGGCGTGACCGCGGACCACATCCGCGGGCTCGAGGTCGTCCTGCCCGGTGGCGAGACGATCCGCACGGGACGGCGGACCGCCAAGGGGGTGGCCGGCTACGACCTGACCGGACTCTTCGTGGGCTCGGAGGGAACGCTCGGAGTCGTCACCCGCGTGGTTGTGGCCCTGATCCCCCGGCCGGCGCCGGCGATGACGGCCGTGGCGGCCTTCGACGACCTGACCCGGCTCACCGGCGCGGTTGTCGCGCTGCGTCGCGACCAGGCTCGGCCCAGCCTGGTCGAGTTCCTCGACCAGCCGACGGTGGCGGCGATCATGCGACTCGGTGATTTCGGCTATCCCACCGATTGCGCGGGAATCGTTCTCGTCCAATCGGATCGGGAGGGGTATGCCGGTGCCGACGTCGAGCGGTATGCCGACCTGTTGTCCGCAGCCGGGGCCACCGACATGGCCTTCGCCGAGTCCGCGCAGACGTCCGCGGACCTGATGGCCGGGCGACGCGCGCTCAACACCGCCCTCGACCGCACCGGTCCCAGCCTGGTCGAGGACGTCTGTGTCCCCATCGCGAGCATCGCAGATGTCGTGCGGGCCACCACCGAGGTGGGCGCGCAGCTGGGAGTGCGGGTCACCATTGCCGGCCATGCCGGCGACGGCAATCTGCACCCGCGGTTCTACTACGACGACCGGGACCCGGGTTCGCTGCAGCGGGCGACGGCGGCCTTCGACGCGCTGGCGGATCTGGTTCTCGCCGCGGGCGGGACGATCACCGGCGAACACGGCATCGGCATACAGAAGGCACCGTGGTTGCGACGGGAACTCGGGGACGCGGAGTGGCTACGACAGGTGCGACTCAAGGCGTTCTTCGATCCGAGGGGCATCATGAACCCGGGCAAGGTGTATGCCGGCGACGTGTGACGCGCGGCCGAACCCTGCCCGGCCGCACGATGTCCGGCGCGGCCAACCCTGGTTGAATCAGGGACCATGGAGAACACCGAGACCTCGATGGCGTGGCTGAGTCAAGAAGACCTCGACAGCGCACGGGCCCGGCTGCCGATCCTGTACGTCCACGCCATCCCGGTCCGGGTGGACGACCGGGGGGACGTCACCCACATCGGCCTGCTGCTGCGGGCCCGGGACGGCCGGATCGACCGGGAGTTCGTCGGCGGGCGGGTGGCATACCACGAACGCATCCGCGACGCGCTCGTCCGGCATATCGCGACGGACCTCGGTTCGACGTCCTGGCCGCGAATCCCCGTCTCCCCCATACCGATGGCGGTCGTCGAGGCCTTTCCGACGCCCGGGGTCACGCCGTTCCACGACCCCCGGCAGCATCTGGTGTCGCTGGTGTTCATCGTGCCGGTGCTCGGAGAGTGTGCGCCGCAGCACGACTCGCTCGACCTGAGTTGGCTGACTCCCGACGAGGCCGCGCACCCGGCGATCCTGGACGAGATGGATCACGGGCATGGCGTGCTCATGCGGCAGGCGCTGGCGCACATCGGCCACGAGATCTGACCCCGCCGTCGGAGGCTGTGGGAGGCTGGCTCGATCACCGACCCGGGAGCCGCCCCGGCGGCTGATCCTTCGACAAAGGAGCACTCATGGCCGCACAATCCTCCGCTGCGGAGTCATCGGCCCACCTGGCCATCCTCGCCGACCTGCCGGTCACCGCCGGTGCGACCACGTCCCGCGTCCTGGTGTCCAACCCGGTGCTGCGCGTCGTCGCGTTCGCCATGGACGAGGGGCAGGAACTCACCGAACACGCCTCGCCGCGCAATGTCGTCGTCCAACTGCTCGACGGGACGATGAACTTCCGGATCGAGGACACCACGTATGCCATGGTCGCCGGCGACGTGCTCTATCTGGCCCCGAACGCACGGCACGCGCTGGTCGCCACCTCCGCGTGCCATTTCATGCTGACCATGGTGGACACCGGTTCGTGATACGGGCGGCGGGTGCCGCTGCGGATCGCGCCGGGTCGGTGCCGTCCGGGCCTTGTCGGTGGGGCCTGATAGGAATTGACTGGGGTTCTCTGTGC
>JBDIAR010000024.1:0-24488 GCA_039812545.1 Dermatophilaceae bacterium
CGAACCGATCAGTCCGAACCGATCGAGCCGAACCAATCGAGCCGAACCGCGCAGTTCACCCCGAGCCTCAGCCCACGGGCACCGCCGACGCGAGGAGGCCGCCGGACCCGGTCCAGCCGACCACGGCAGTCGCCCCGTCGCCAACCGAACCGGTCACCGGGACGACGACCGTGGAGTTCCCCGCGGGCAGGGTCACCGTCGTGGACCCGAGCACCGTGTTCGGCAGGATCGTTCCCGAGGACATGACGAACACGTGCGCGGTCCCCGCCGTGCGGGCGGTCACGCTGACGACGGCCGTGGCGCCGCCGGCGGCCACCCGGGCCGAGGTCGCCCAGCCGCCGTCGGTGGCCGTCGGCCGTCCGGCGACGGCGAAGTTCGTGGCCACCGCCTGGATCAGGGTCTGTGGGGAGTCCACCGACTGGAGCGCCGTCAGCGGGATGATCGGCGCGGCCGGGGTCGTCGAGCGACCGGCCGGTGGCACATACCCCGGCAGGGTCGCCAGGCCCCACCGGTACGGATCGCCTTGGACCCCGCCCCAGGTCGACCACCCGATCCGGGTCTGACCGGTCTTGTCCTGGGTGTCGGAGTCGTACACGAACAGGTTCATCCCGAAATGCCCCGGGTCGATCGCGGCCGGGAAATCGGCCATCGGGATGGCCACCTCGACGGTGTACCCGGCATACGGGGAACTGACGACCGAGGCGACCTTCATGCCCGGCGCGGTGGAGGCATCGCCCTGGTGGGCGTCGGCATCGCGTTCGAAGCACGGCTGTCCGTCGGACATCTTCGGGAAGATCCCCGTCTTGAACGTCGTCGAGGTGTTCTCCGATGTGCCGCGCGGGTCGAAGGCGAGTTCGACCGAGTCGGTGCGCCAGTGTCGCTTGCAGTCGGCCGCGTCCAAGGTGGTGCCGGCGATGTCGTCGACCACGTTGACGAACACGTACAGCGTGTCCGCCGTCCACGTCACCTTCGCGGTCGCCGAGCAATCGGCCGCCGACGTGCACGCCGAACCCTCCCACACCCGCGACAGGTCGATCGTCCCGCCCGGGTACTCCCCGGGGCTGTCGACCCCGTCCACGACGGGCGCGGTCGTGGCCTGCGGGATCACGGTGGTGGGGACCAACTCCAGGGCGGCCTTCGCGCTCGCCGTGCCCGCCGAGGACGTCGTCTGCACGGTGTAGGCGTAGTCGCCTCCCTGGTTCGACGTGCGCAGCGTGCCGTCGGTGTTGGTCACCTCGACCGGCAGGGTGATCGTGGCGCCGGGAGCGAGATTGGCGTATGCCAGTTGCGCCGGGTTCGCGCTGAATCCGGCGGGTACGGCCGGGGTCACGGTGCCGGACTCGGCCCGGGGACCGTAGTTGGTGACGGTGTAGCCGATCGTCCGCTTGCCGGCGGACGGGAGCGTCAGGACCGGCAGGACGATGCCGGACAACCGCCCGGCCTGCGTGGCCTCCTTCACCCACGTCTCGTACTGCGCCACCTGCGGCAGCAACTGCTGCTGACCGACGACCGGTGGCGAGACGAGCACGGCGCGATCGGCATACCCGACGCCCTGACCGGTGGTGAGGGTTGCCGCGATCCGGGCCCGGCTGCCGAGGGTCGCGTCGGCGGCGGGCACCACGGTGAAGGTGCGGGTGACGGTGCGTCCCGGCGGAACGGCGGGGATGCGGCCGTCACCGGAGACGGTCCAGCCGGCCGGCGCGGTCAGCGCGACCGAGGCCCGATTGAGCGGCCGGTCGGTCGCCGTCACCGACACCGTTGCGGTGAAGCCGGTCCCGCGCAACACCCGGAAGCCGGAGGTGGTGACCCGCAGGCCGGTCCCGAGGGGAAGCCCACCGGCGGCCTGGGTGACCGCGCCGTCGAGCACCGCGGACGGCGAGCCGGCCTCGGTCGTGCCCGGGGCGGCATACGGCACCCGCGAATCGACCAGCGTGAACATGTCGCAGCCCAACAGGTTCGGGTCGGTGGGTACGTCGGGGAACCCGGCCCAGCCCTGCGAGGCGTACATCCGCTGGGCGGACCGTTCGATCGCGGCCCACGTGCGACCGGACGCGGACACCTTGCCGGACCACACGCCGTAGACATTGTCGGTCGCGTCCGTGGGCACGAACGTCGTCCCGCAGGCCGGTCCCGTGGACGACGTCCCAAGGGCCCCGCGCCACAAGATCTTGCCCGGCGCCCAGGTCTGCAGGCCCTCGCGGCTCAACTGCTCGGGGTATGCCGTGGGGTCGGCCGCCGCGTAGAACGCCTCGATCGCCAGCCGGGCCGCCTCCTGGTGGTTGCCGTGGTTGCCCGGGCTCGGCGCCGGGTTCATCGTGACCAGGACCCCCGGCCGGGTCTGGCGCACGACCCGCACGATCTGGCCGAGGGTGTCCTCGTGTCCCCAGACCTGTCGGGTCAGCGGTTCGGACACCGTGTAGTAGAAGTCGACCTTGTCCAAGTTGATGATGTCCCGCACGCCCGCGGTGCCCGCCGCGCGGCGTTCCTCGTCCTCACGCAACAGGCCGAGGGCCGGCCCCTCCTGCGGTCCGACGGCGTTGCCGCCGCCCTCGCCGCGGGTGATCGTGACCACGCCGACCCGGATGCCGTAGTCCTCGGTCCATTCCCCGAGCGTGGACAGGGTGCTCGCCTCGTCGTCCGGGTGGGCACCGACGTACAAGACGTCCAGGTGCGCGGCCGGCCCGGCGGAGGTCGTCGCGTCCGGGGGTGCCTCGACGCGGGCGGGGCGGGTCTGCGGTCCGGCGCTCGCGGCGTCGGCCCAGACCCCTGTGACCACCAGCGCAGCACTGGCCACCAGGGCGGTACCCACCCTGCGCAGCCGGGACGGGAGCCGGGTGGGCGGCCGGTCGGGCAGCCGGTGCGTCGAGATCGGGGAGCGGGGTTCGGTGAGGACGGGCATGGCGGGCACCCTTTCCATCGGCCACACCGGTGTGGTGACGGGCCGAAACCTTATTTATACGTGATGCGGGTCACCGCGCACCAGACCCGCCGGGCGCGGAGGTCACCTAGGGTTGGGCGTCATGCGGGACCTCGCGACGCTACCGAAGGCGCACCTGCATCTGCACTTCACCGGGTCGCTCGCGCTGCCCAGTCTGGTGGAACTCGCGCAGGGCCACGGGATCCGGCTGCCGGACGCGTTGACCCGCGACTGGCCACCCCGGTTGAGCGCGGCCGACGAACGCGGCTGGTTCCGGTTCCAACGGCTCTACGACGCGGCCCGGGCCTGCGTCCGCGACGAGGGGGACCTGCGACGAGTGGTGCGGGAGGCGGCCGCCGCAGACGCCGCGGAGGGGTCTCGGTGGCTGGAACTCCAGGTCGACCCGACCTCGTATGCCGCCCGGCTCGGCGGCCTGACGCCCACCCTGGAGATCGTCCTCGACGAGGCCGCCGCCGCCTCGAACGCGCTCGGAATCGGCGTCGCGGTCGTCGTGGCGGCCAGCCGGATCCGTCACCCGTTGGACGCCCGCACGCTGGCCCGCCTTGCCGCCCGGTATGCCGGCGCCGGACCGGGTGGCGTCGTCGGGTTCGGTCTGTCCAACGACGAGCGACGCGGCGAGACCGGTGAGTTCGCTCGGGCCTTCGAGATCGCCCGTCGGGCCGGTCTGGCCTCGGTCCCGCACGGCGGCGAACTGCTCGGGGCGGACCACGTGGCGGCCGTCCTCGCCGAGCTTCGGCCGGATCGGCTCGGTCACGGAGTGCGGGCGGTCGAGGACCCCGCCGTCCTGGCCGCCGTGGCGCGGGCCGGGGTCGGCCTTGAGGTCTGCACGCTCAGCAATCTGGCCCTCGGCGTCTACTCCGGGCCCGACGCGGTGCCGCTACGCGAGCTGTATGCCGCCGGCATACCCGTGGCATTGGGCGCCGACGATCCGCTGCTGTTCGGTTCCCGGTTGGTCGACCAATACGAGTTCGCCCGGGCCGAACTCGGGTTCACCGACGCCGAGCTGGCCGAGTTGGCCCGTCAGTCGTTCCGGATCAGCCGGGCTCCGGAGTCGGTCGTCACCGCCGGCCTGGCCGACATCGACGCCTGGCTGGCCGGGCCCCCTGACCCACCCGACGCCTGACGCCGGCGCCGGAGTCCCGACGCCGACCCCCTACGCCCGTGTCAGCCGACGTCGTGCATGGTCCGCAACAGATCGGCATACCGGCCGCGGATCTCCGCAGAGGTGTCCTGACCGCTCGGGTCGAGTTCGGCATCCACGGCGACCGGCCAGTCCGGCAGTCCATGGCCCGGCCCGGCCAGCGCCCAGGCGGCCTGACGGGCCGCACCCAGGCCGACGTACTCCCCCGGCCGGGGCACGACGATCGGCACGCCGAAGAGCTGCGCCGCGATGGTGCGCACGGCCCGGGAGGCGGCCGCCCCGCCGATGAGATGGACGCGTTCGACGGCGACGCCGTGCGCCCGAAGCGCATCGACACCGCCGACGAGGTTGAGCAACATGCCCTCGACGGCGGCACGCGCGATGTTCTCCGGGGTCGCGTTGCCGCGCGTCAGGCCGGTCAGCGTCCCGGTCGCATCGGGCAGGTCGGGGGTCCGTTCGCCGTCCAGATACGGCAGCAGGATCAACCCACCGGCGCCGGGCGCGGCGGCCAGGGCCAATGCGTCGATCCCCCCCAGATCGGTCCCGAGAATGGCCGCCGCCGCGGTCATGACGCGAGCGGCGTTGAGCGTGCACATCAACGGGAGGTAACCCCCCGCCGCGTCGGCGAACGATGCGATCACCCCCGTCTCGTCGCTGACGGCGTGGTCCGCGCGGGCAAACACCGTGCCGCTCGTGCCCAGCGAGACGACGGCATCCCCGGGGCGCAGCCCCAGTCCGAGCGCCGCCCCCATATTGTCGCCGGTGCCCGCGGCCACCACGACGCCGTCGGCGGTGGTACCGGCCGGTTCCTGTGGCCCCAACACCTGCGGGGTCCCGACGACCCGGCCCATCGCGAGTTCGAGCAGATCGGGGCGGTAGGTCTGCGAGATGGCCGACCAGTACCCCGTCCCGGAGGCGTCGCCCCGATCGGTCGTCCACCGCTGCGGCACCCCCCCGCCGGCGAGGAAGCGTCCGGTGAGCCAGTCGTGCGGGAGCACGCAGACCGAGACGCGGGCGGCCAGATCCGGTTCGGCCCGGGCGAGCCAGCGCAGCTTGGTGATGGTGAACGCAGCGACCGGGACCAGCCCGATCTCGGTGGCCCAGCGCCGCGCGCCACCGAACTCGCGGGTCAGGTCGGCCGCGTCCCGCGCGGACCTGGTGTCATTCCACAGCAGGGCGTCGTGGACGACGGTGCCGTCCTCATCCATCGCGACCATGCCGTGCTGTTGGCCGCCGACCGACAGGGCCGCCACGCCGTCCAGGACACCGTCCGACGCGGCTGCCTGGAGGGCCGACCACCAGTGCCGTGGATCGACCTGCGTGCCGTCCGGGTGCGGCGCCCGGCCGGTCCGGACGACCTCACCGGTATCCGCGTCGCAGACGACGATCTTGCAGGACTGGGTGGAGGAATCCACCCCGGCCACGAGTTGCTGAGCCATCCCGGTCCTTCCCCGGCATACTCACCGGCTGATTCTCCTGGCGCACCCGCCGGGCCGCGATCACGCGACCCGGCGAGCGGGGTCAGTCGCGCCAGACGATGCACACCTTGCCGGATTGCCCGGCATCAGCCACACGGTATGCCTCTGCGGCCTCCGAGAGCGAGTACCGGTGTGTGACGATCTCCTCGGGATGCAGCCCCCAGCGTGGCAGCCGCTCCAGCAAGGCGGCCATATTGGCCAGCGACGACACCCACGACCCGTGAACCGTCAACTGCTTGTGGATCATCAGCTCGCTGACCGCGAACGAGACGGTGCCGCCTTCACCCACGAACACACAACGACCCCAGCCGCGGGTGTTGCGCAGTGCCGCCTCCCGGGCCGCCGGGTTGCCGCTGCAATCCACGCTCACCTCGCAGCCCTGGCCGTCGGTCGCCCCGGCCACGGCGTCGTCCAACTCGGCGGGGTCGGTGACCGCCACGTCGACCAGCCCGAGCCGTCGGGCCAGGTCGACCCGGTCGGCGGAGACGTCCGAACCGACGACCGTCGTGGCACCCATCGCCCGACCGAGCATGGCGGTCGCCAGGCCGACCGGCCCGAGACCGGTGACGAGCAGTCGGTCGTCACCGGAGATCGCCGCCCGTTGCAGTCCCTGGTATGCCGTGCCGAACCCGCAGGAGACCAGCGCGCCGTCGACGAAGCTGAGTTCGTCCGGCAGCGGGATGCACGAAACCGCCTCGGCGAGAAGGAAATCGCCGTGGCCGCCGTCGCGTTGCCACCCGTATGCCGCCCGTTGCTCGCTCAGGCAGCCGATGGGATAGCCGCGACGGCACTCCTGACACATCCCGCAACCGGAGATGTGATAGACGACGACGCGGTCGCCGACCGCCCGCGACCGGACGCCCGGGCCCACCGCGACGACTTCGCCACAGGGCTCGTGACCGGCGACCACGCCGCGATAGCCCTCCGCGCCCGTGCCCAGGTGCTCACGGTAGATCGCCCGGATGTCGCTGCCGCAGATGGAGGAGGCCCGCATCTTCAGCAGCACCTGCCCGGGTCCGGGCTCGGGGACCTCGACGACCCGATGCTCGACGGTGCTGTTGCCGGGGAGGAAGACCCCGTTCATCGTCGTCACAGGTCACGCCACCTCTCCAGCGTGGCCCGGGCGCCGTTGTCGTGCAGAGACTCCAGCGCCGTGAGGTAGACGCTGGCAAATCTCTGATCATCGGCAAGGGACCCGAAGAAGTCCGGATCGCGTAGGAACGCCAACGGATCCTCGCCCTGGCGCGCGGCGGCGGCCATCACCTTCTCGCGGAACCGGTCGACCACCTCGATCGGCTCGCCCTGCTCGTCGAACCCCTCGGCATACCGCGCCCATGAGGCGATGACGAGCGCGGATCGCGCGAACTGCCCGCCCGAGGCCAGGTTGGCGTTGACGACGGGGACGAGCCACTTGGGGATCCGGTCCGAACTCTCGGCGCACAGCCGGGCCAGCGTGTCGCGGACCGCGGGGTTGGCGAATCGCGAGATCAGCTCGTGCCGATACGCGTCGAGATCCACGCCGGGTACCTCCGGCAGGGTCGGTGACCCTTCGTGCTCCATGTACCCGAGGAGGAAGTCGACGAACAGCGGGTCCTGGCATACCTCGTGGGCGAAGCGGTAGCCCGAGAGATACCCGAGGTAGCACAGCGCCTGGTGGGAGGCGTTGAGCAACCGCAGCTTCATCAACTCGTACGGGACCACGTCTTCCACGAGTTGGACGCCGACCTGCTCGAAGGCCGGCCGCCCGAGCGGGAAGTGGTCCTCCAGCACCCATTGGGTGAACGGCTCGCACACCACCGGCCAGGCGTCCTGTATGCCGAAAACCTGCGCCAGCTGGTCGATGTCGGCCTGGGCGGTGACCGGTGTGATCCGGTCGACCATGCAGTTCGGGAAGACGACGTTCTCGGCGAACCAGTCCCCGAACTCGGCGTCCTGCATACGGGCGAAAGCCGTCATGGTCTTGCGGGCGACGTCGCCGTTGCCCGGCAGGTTGTCGCAGGACATCACCGTGAAGGGGGCGATTCCCTTGTCCCGCCGTGCTTTCAGCGCAGCCGTGATGAACCCGAACGCACTGCGCGGCCGGGTCCCGTCGGCGATGTCGGCCTGCAGCGCCTCGTCCGCCGGGTCGAACTCCCCCGTGACCTGATTGACGTGGTAGCCGCCCTCGGTGATCGTCAACGAGACGATCCGGATCGCCGGATCGGCCATCTTGTCGATGACCGCCTGCGGGTCGTCGGGGGCGAACAGGTAGTCCACGATCGACCCGATGACCGTGGGCTCAAGGCGCCCGTCGGGGTGCTTGAGGACCATGGTGTACAGACAGTCCTGTCCGAGCAGGGCATCGGCCATCCGCTTGTCGCCGGGCATCGTCCCGACTCCGACGATCCCCCAGTCCAGTGCCTCGCCGGTGTTCATCAGCCGGTCGAGGTACATCGCCTGATGCGCCCGGTGGAAGCCGCCCACGCCGAAGTGGACGATGCCGGCCGTCACCTTCGACCGGTCGTATGCCGGCCGCCCCACCTCGGCGGGAAGCTCGCCGAGGTGGGGGGCGCTCAGAGCGACGGGTTCGGTCATCGAACCGCACCCATCGACAGGCCCTGGACCAGCTTGTCCTGGGCCGCGAAACCGGCGATGAGCACCGGCAGAGACACGATCAGCGAGGCGGCACAGACCTTGGCGAGGAAGAGCCCCTGGCTCGTGACGAACCCGGTGAGGAACACCGGTGCGGTCTGGGCGACCGTGCCGGTGAGCACCCGGGCGAACAACAGCTCGTTCCAGCTGAAGATGAAGCAGATCAACGCGGCCGACGCGATGCCCGGCATGACGACCGGGGCCACGACCTCACGCAGGGTGCGCAGCAGTCCGGCACCGTCGATCTGGGCCGCCTCCAACATCTCCACCGGAACCTCGGAGAGGAAGGACCGCAGCATCCAGATCGCGATCGGCAAGTTCATCACCGTGTAGAACAACGTCAGCAGGTTGATGTTGTCCAGCAGGTTGAAGTGCTCGGCGAACAGGTAGATCGGCAGCAGACCGGCCACTACGGGCAGGAACTTGGTCGACAGGAAGAAGAAGAGGACGTCCGTCCACCGCTTCACCGGCCGGATCGACAGCGCGTATGCCGCCGGGAAGGCCAGCAGGATCACCAGGATCGTCGAGGTGATGCTGGCCATCGCCGAGTTGATCAGCGACGGCATCGGGCCGGAGTCGAAGAAGGCCTGATACCCCTCGCCGCTCAGCTGCGCGAAGAACGACGGCGGGTTGGTCGCCGCGTCGGATTCCTTGTGCAGCGAGGTGAGGATCATCCACAGCACCGGCGAGACGAACATCAGGCCGACCGCCCACGCGAGGACACCCAGCAGGCGACCGGCGTTGGAGGGCTTGCGGTGTCTGATGGCCTGTGTCTTGCTCCCGGCGGTGTCGGCGGTTGTCGCGGCGCTCATCGGCCCTGCTCCTTGAAGATCGAGAAGACGGTCCGCAGCGCCAACATCGCGGCGATCTGCGTTCCGATGACGACGACCACGCCTGCGGCCGAAGCCAATCCGTAGTCATGTGCGGTGTAGAACGTCTGGTAGATGTAGTACGGCAGGTTGGCCGTGCCGAGTCCACCCGAGGTGATCGTGAAGACGTGGTCGAAGTTCTGGATCACGTAGATCGTCCCGAGCAGCGCGGCCAGTTCGATGTACTGGCGCAGGTGCGGCAGGGTCATGTGGACGAAGATCTGCCAGGCGCTGGCGCCGTCGATCCGGGCCGCCTCCACGACGTCCATCGGCCGGCTCTGCAGTCCCGCCAAGATGATGAGCATCATGAACGGCGTCCACTGCCAGACGATCGCGAAGATCACCGCCAGCACCGGGTACTGCCCGATCCAGTCCACCTGGGGTGCGTGCTCGCCGAAGACGAGCTTGAGCATGCCGTTGAACAACCCGTATTCAGGGTTGTACAGGGCGTGCTTCCAGAGCAGCGCGGCCGCGACGGGGACGATCAGGAAGGGCGTGATCATCATCGTGCGCACGATGCCCTGACCGAGGAACTTGCGGTCCAACAACAGGGCGATGAGCAGTCCGAGGACGAGCGCGATCAGCACGACGGACAGCGTCAGCACGACCGTCATGATGATCGCCTTGCGGGCATCGGGGTCGGACAGCACCGTCTTGAAGTTGTCCAGACCGGCGAAGCCTCGCTCGTCCGGGTAGTACGCATTCCAGTTCATGAACGACGTCACCAACGTGACGACGAACGGGAGCTGCGTAACGAGAAGCGTCAAAATAAGCGCCGGAAGCAGGGGGGCCCGGCGCGCCCAGTCACCTGAGCGTCGCAGGGCCCCCTTCTTCGACGCGCCCACGGGGGCGGTCGCGGTGGTCATCTTCCGGGCGTCACTTCTGGTACTTGTTGGCAACCGCCTCGGCGAGCGCCTGACCCTCGTCCAGGGCGGCGTCGACCGTGGTCTGACCGGCGATGGCGGAGCTGACCTTCTGGCTCACCTTGGTGCCCAGGTCCGGGAACTCCGGGATGTCGACGAACTGGATGCCGGCGGCCGGACGGGGCTGGACACCGGGGTTGTTCGGGTCGACGGACTCGATGGCGCTCTTGGTGGCCTCGGCGAAGGCGCCCGCGGCCTTCAGGTAGTCGGCGTTGGCATACGTGGAGGCACGCTTACCGGCGGGAACGCGGGACCAGCCGTAGCCGGCGGTCTTGCCGACGAGCTCTTCGTATTCCTTGCTGGAGGCCCAGGAGATGAACTTCCAGGCGTTGTCCTTGCGGGTGCTCTTCTGCTGGATGGCCCAGGCCCAGGTGTACAGCCAGCCGGAGGCGGCGGTCTTGACGACCGGCGCGGCCACGTAGCCGAACTTGCCCTTGGTCGGGGAGCTGTCGGACTCCAGCGAGCCGGCGGCCGAGGTCGCGTCGTACCACATGGCCGTCTTGCCCTGCATGGTGTTGTTCAGGCACTCGGTGAACCCGGCCTGCGAGGCGCCGGCCTCACCGTGGGCGCGCACGAGGTTGACGTAGAAGTTGACCGCTTCCTTGAACTCGGGTGCGTTGACCTTGGGGGTCCAGTCCTTCTCGAACCAGGTGCCGCCGAAGGTGTTGACCACGGTGGTGAGCGGGGCGAAGACCTGGCCCCAGCCCGGCTGACCGCGCAGGCAGATGCCCTTCATGCCCGGCTGGGCGCCGTCCAGCTTCGCGGCCAGGTCGGCGACCTCCTGCCAGGTCGGCTTGGGCGGCATCGTCAGGTTCTTGTCCTTGAAGACGTCCGTGCGGTACATGAGGAACGAGGACTCGCCGTAGAACGGCTCGCCGTAGATCTTGCCGTCGACCGACAGGGCCGTCGTCATCGGCTTGAGGATGTCGTCCTGGTTGAACGCGGTGTCCTTCTTGGAGTAGTCGGTCAGGTCGGCGACCCAGTTGTTCTTCGCGTAGATCGGGATTTCGAAGTTCGACAGCGACGCGACGTCGTACTGTCCGGCTTGGCTTGAGAACTCCTGGCTCGTCTTGTCGCGCAGGTCGTTCTCGGGCAGCACCGTGAAGTTGACCTTGATGCCGGTCTTCGCGGTGAAGTTGTCCGCGGTCAGCTTCTGCAGGTCGACCATCTGGGGGTTGTTGACCATGAGTACGGTGATCGCGTCCCCACTGCCACCACCCCCTCCGCTGGTCCCCCCGCCGCCGCCGGCGCCGGAACATGCGGTCAACGAGACCGCGACGATGCTGGCACCCACGAGAACGGGCACCAAGGGCTTAACGGACATGCTTCCTCCTCATCGAGACCCCGGATGGGGACTGTCCTCGCAGGATCACGGCGCACCTCAGGCGCTCCAACGAGATCCGGAGCGCTCATTTGAGCGGGATCCTGCACGTATGAGTAAAGTGCGTCAGCAGGGGTGAAGTCAATCACCGCCGTGTAACATCTCGGCCAAGGAAGGCGGAGCCCATGACGGAGACCCTCGGCCCGGCCGAGGCCGTCATGTCGGCGGAGGTGGCCCGGCGCTACTACCTCGACGAGCAGAGCAAGGTCGACATCGCCGCCGAGCTGGGCATCAGCCGGTTCAAGGTCGCCCGGCTGCTGGAGACCGCCCGGGCCGCCGGCCTGGTCCGCATCGAAATCATCAACCGCTTCGGGCTGCGCTCGGATCTGTCCGGCCAACTGCGCCAGGAGTACGGCCTGCAGCATTGTGTCGTCGTCGATGCCGGCGATCGCGACCCGGGCATCCGCGGGATCGTCGGCGAGGCGGCCGCCCGGCTGCTCGAGGAGATCGTCACCGAGCGCGATGTTCTCGGCCTGCCCTGGTCCCGCACGATCGCGTCCACCGTCTCCGCCCTTCGACACCTACCGCCCGTTCCGGTCGTGCAGCTGACCGGCTCCCTGGCGCTGCCCGACTCCGGCAGTCCGGTCGACATGGTGCGGGCCGTGTCCCGCGGCAGCGGCGGCCCGTCCCACATCTTCTACGCTCCCTTCCTGCTTGACGACGCCGCCGCCCTGCAGCTGCTTCGCCGCCAGCGCGCCGTCGCCGCCGCCATGCGCGAAGTCCCCAAGGTGACCATCGCCGCCGCGGGTGTCGGCGCTTGGGCGCCGGGCAGATCGACGATCTACGAGCTTGCGTCACCGCAGGAGCGCCGACGGGCCGCGGATGCCGGTGTCGTCGGCGAGATCATGGGCATCCTGCTCGACGCGCAGGGCAACCCCGTGACGACGACGTTGACCGATCGACTGCTCACCATCGGGTATGCGGCGCTCTCGGCGATTCCGCAGGTCATCGCCCTCGTCATCGGCCGCGAGCGCGCCGAGATCACCCGGGCCCTGGTGTCGTCCGGCCTCATCTCCGCACTGGTGACCGACGCCGAACTCGGCCAGGCCCTGCTCGGGTAGGACGGGTAGCTCGGCGCGCAGGACGCGCGGCTCGGGTCGTATGCCGGATCAGCGGACGATATTGGGTTCCGGCACGAGTTCGATCCCGAACGCCTCGAACACCCCCGCGCGGATCACCTCGGCGAAGGCGAGGATCTGGGCGCTCGTCGCATCCCCGCGGTTGGTGATCGCCAGGGTGTGCTTCGTCGAGAGGGCGACGGGCCCCGGCATACCGAAACCCTTGGCGAAACCGGCGCGTTCGATCAACCAGGCGGCGCTGGTCTTCACCGCGTCTCCCCCGGACGGGTACACCGGCGCGGCCACCTCGGAGCCGAGTCGCTTCGCGACCCGGGTGGTGAGGCGGTCCAGGTCGACGGGCGCGAGCACCGGATTGGTGAAGAACGACCCGCAACTCCAGGTGTCGTGATCGTCGACGTCCAGCACCATTCCGCGGCGCCGACGTTGCTCGAGCACGGCCTCGCGGGCGGCCGGCAACGGCACCCTGGCCCCGACCTCGACTCCGAGCCCGGCGGCCAGATCGGCATACGCCACGGGAGCGGATCGGTCGCCGAGTTCGAGCTGGAAGACGACGTCGAGGACGACGTAGCGCCCCCGGCCGTCGCGCGAGACACGCTTGAACATGGAGTCGCGATAACCGAATTCGCACTCGGCGTTGGCGAAGCTGACGATCTCGCCGGTATGCCGGTCGAGAGTTCGCACGCGCGCGATGGTCTGCGCGACGTCCTGGCCGTAGGCGCCGACGTTCTGGACCGGGGTCGCCCCGACACTGCCGGGTATGCCGGAGAGCGCCTCGATGCCGGTCCAGCCGTTGGCGACCGCGTGGGCGACGAACTCGTCCCAGTTCTCGCCCGCGGCGACGCGCACCGTGACCCCACTACAACGGTCGGCCGACTCGACGTGGATACCGGTGGTGCGGACGCGCACCACCGTGCCGGGCAGGCCCTCGTCGGGGAGCACGACATTCGACCCGCCGCCGAGGACGAAGAGCGGCTCGCCCGCGGCATCGGCCGTGCGGATCACGTCCACCAATTCCTCGCCGGTCTGCGCGGTGACCAGCCGGGCGGCCGACCCGCCGACCCGCATCGTCGTCAGCGGAGCCAGCGGGGCATGCTCGGTGATCTGCACGGGTTGAGCCTAGGCGAGCGCCACGACCACCGGGGTCCGGCCCAGCACTTTGCCGCCCCCGCAGGTGGCCGTGACCTCGACGGTCGCCCGGCGGAGGTCCGGATCGACGCTCTTGACGACCGCGCTCACCTCGACATCGGCTCCGCCGTCCCGGGGGACGACGACCTGGCCGACGAATTTCGTCCCACATTCGAGGATCCGGCCCGGGTCGCCGACCCAGTCGGAGACGATCTCCACGGCGGCACCGAAGGTGAACATCCCGTGGGCGATGACGTCCGGGAGCCCCACGGCGCGGGCGGAGTGTTCGTCCCAATGGATCGGGTTGAGGTCCAGGCTGGCACCGGCATACTGCACGAGTCGGGCTCGGTCGACGTGGACGGTTCGCGGCGGCAGGACGTCGCCGACCTGGACGTCCTCGAGGCGCAGGGCACCGGAGGGTTCGGCTGATCGGGACATCGGCGCTCCTTCGGTTCTGCCGGTCATTCGCCGCGGACGACGAGCATCGAGGTCACGGTCGACACGGGTTCGCCCTCGGGCGTGGTCAACTCGGTCCGGCTGGTGACCATCGCGTTGCCACCGACGACGCGCACGGATTCGATCGTCAGGACGCCGGTGAGGACGTCGCCGGCGACGATCGGCCGGGTGTGGGCGAAACGTTCCTCGCCGTGCACCACCCGGCTGAAGTCGATCCCGACCTCCGGATCGGCGACGAGTTGGGCCTCGCAGGCCTGCGCCGGGATGACGGCGAAGGTCGGCGGGGCGACCACGTCGGCGTAACCGGCCGCTCGGGCCGCATCGGGGTCGGTATGCAGGTCTGACCGGGCGCCCACGGCGGCGGCGAATTCGGCGATCTTCGCCGCGCCGACGGCATACGGCGGGCTCGGCGGATAGCTGCGCCCGACGAGTTCTGCGGTGAGAGGCATGCAGGCGACCCTACGAGCTACCCGCCGGTAAGGCCGAGATCCGGATCCCCGGACGACGAAACGCCCCGGCTCGGCGGGTGGCCGAGCGGGGCGTTTGGGCGAGCGGCGTCAGCGGGTCTCGCGGTGTTCGGTGTGCTTGGCGCACTTGGGGCAGAACTTCTGCAGGTGCAGGCGATCCGGGTCGTTGCGCCGGTTCTTCTTGGTGATGTAGTTGCGGTTCTTGCACTCGCTGCACGCCATGGTGATCTTGGGACGGATGTCGGTGGTCTTGCTGGCCACGGTCTTACCTGCTCTCGACGTGCTTCTCGGGCTTGCTGGGGCGGTGCTCTGGAACGGGTGGTACGGGTGGTGCTCGGTCGTCTGGGTAGCGGGAGCGGGGCTCGATCCCGCGACCTCACGATTATGAGTCGTGCGCTCTGACCAACTGAGCTATCCCGCCAAGCGGTCCGGACCGGCATACGTCGTCGCCGCCCGCAACCGGACGGCGACGGCAGATGTTCGGCCCCACCTGAGCCCCCATAGGGAATCGAACCCTAGACCTTTTCCTTACCATGGAAACGCTCTGCCGACTGAGCTATAGGGGCTTGGTGGGCGCGCCGGCGTCCACCAATCAGCTTGAGAGAGGTTACACGGTCCGCCCCGCGAGCACGAAATCACGAGTACCCGAGCCGGGTGGGGTCCCGTCAGGGGGTAGGCGCGGGTAATGGACGCGTAATGGAATGGCGGGTGTCGGTGCCCCGGCGGATACTTCGGGAGTGAACGAGCCGACCACCCATCCAGACACCGAAACCGAAGGCGTTCCGGCTGGCGATACCCATACCGGCGCGCTCGCCGTGTGGCGGGGGCTCGATCCGCTTGTCAAGAGAATCTTCGTCGGCGTCGCCTGCTCCGCGCTCGGACACGGCCTCACGCTGCCCTTCCTGTACATCTACCTGACGAGCGCCCGTCACCTCGACCCCTCCGTCGTGGGTTTGGTGATCGCCTATATGGGTCTGCTCGGGTTCGTCCTGGCCCCGATCGGCGGCAATCTCATCGACCGGTTCGGCCCGCGCCCCGTGATGATCCTCGGGCTGGTCGTCGAGTTGATCGGCACCTATGGTCTGGGGTTCGTCCAGAACCTCCAGCACGTTCTGATCGTGGCGACCGTCCTGGTGACCGGGACCATCGGTCTGTGGCCCGCGGCGACCGCGATGATGACGCGCCTGGTGCCGGAGGTCCACCGCGAGACGGTCTACGGCCTGCAGTTCATGGTGATGAACGCCGGGATCGGGATCGGCGGACTGGTCTCCTCCGTCCTCGTCCCCAACCTCAGCGTCGCCGAGTTCCAGCGGCTGTACTTCATCGACGGGACGACCTTCCTGGCATACCTGATCGTCGTCGTGTCCCTGCCCCGTGGGACCGGTCGTATGCCGGTCGGGCGCGATGGCGCGACCGCGTCCGGGCCCAGCGAGGCAGCCCCGGGCTGGGCGGTCGTGGTGCGGGACCGGGCCGCGCTGCGGGTCGTCGGTACGTCGCTGCTCGTCCTGGTCTTCGGGTACGCCCAGTTCGAGATCGGCTTCCCCGCGTATGCCACGGGGGTGGCCGGGGTGCGCGCCGACCGGCTCGGCTGGGCCTTCGCCGCGAACACCCTGGTCATCGTCGCCGGACAGGTGCTGGCCCTGCGGTTCATCCGCGGACGTCGGCGCTCGGCGATGCTCGCGCTGTGTGCGGCGATCTGGTGCGTGGCGTGGACGATCGTGGCGTCGGCCGCGCTCGTGCCGGGTTGGCCCGCCGTGGTCGCGATCATCCTGGGGTTGGCGGTCTTCGGACTCGGCGAGACGCTGTGGGCACCGGTGGCTCCGGCGTTGATCAATGCACTGGCCCCCGAGGAGTTGCGCGGACGCTACAACGCCCTCCAGGGCATGACCTGGACCGTGTCGGCGATCATCGGTCCGGCGTTGTCCGGGCTGCTGATCGGGCACGGACTGTCGGGCGTCTGGGTGGGGGCCACGGTCGGCGGCACGGCTCTCGGAGCGCTGCTGTTGTGGCGGTTGCGCGCCCACCTGACCCCGGAGCAGGACGGCGGGTGACCGCGGGCATCGGTAGAACGGCGGATGACCGCGGCCCGGGTGGGAATCGTCAGCCGGCGCGCACAAGCAGGGCCACGGGGTAGCGGGCCAGCAACCGTTCGACGCCGGCCAACTCCTCGTACTCGGCGCCGGTCAGTTCGTCGCGCCACTGGCCCGGCGGCAGCGATAGGGAGTAGCCGAGATCGCCGGCTGAGGCATCCGCGGTCGAGCCGAACCGGGTGGTCAGCACGGCCACGACTTCGGGTCGATCCGCGCCGCGGGCGACGGCGAGCAGCCCGTCCGAGGGCACGTCGAGCAGCCGCCAGCTTGCGCCCGCAGCGGTGAACCACTGCGGATGCGCGCGCCGTAGTCGCAGCGCTCGCGAGACGAGAAGCAGCTTCTCGTCGGAGATGTCGCGCGGCGCCTCACCGGCGTCGAGTGCGGCGAGTCGTTCGGCCCGGTAGTCGAAGTCCACCGCCCGTCGGTTGTCGGGATCGACCAGGCTCAGGTCGACCAGCTCGGACCCCTGGAACAGGTCGGGGACACCCGGGTGGACGAGCTGGAGCAGCTTCTGTCCCAACACGATCGCGCGGGTGATGTGGTCGGTGTCGGCGACCCACGCGTCGAACCTGGCGACGAGTTCGGGATCGGTGACCAGCGCTTCGACGAGCCGCTCGATGGCCTGCTCGTATGCCGGGTCCGGCTCGGTCCACGTCGTGCGCCGCTTGGCCTCGCGCACGGACTTCAAGGCGCTGGCTCGGGCGCGCTCGTCGCTGATCGGCCAGGCACCGATGATGTTCTGCCACAACAGGTATTCGGTGACGGGATCGACCTGGGGCTGCCGGTGTCGGGCGGCCAGCCACCACGCGTCGCCGAGCCAGGCGGCCCATTCGGTCGGTCGATGGGAGAGGACGGCGAGCCTGGCCCGCACGTCCTCGGACCGTTTGGTGTCGTGGGTCGACAGGGCGGTCATCGTCGTCGGCCACCGGGCCAACAGTGCCCGGGCGAAGGAGTCCAGTTCGGCGGGCGTGACCCCGACGTGATCGGGGTCGCCACCGACCTCGTTCAGCGCCGCGAGTCGCGGCCATCGGTAGAACGCGGTGTCCTCGATGCCCTTGGCCATGACCGGCCCGCAGGTCTGCTGGAACCGCACGACGAACTCGCACCGCTCGGCGTCGGCCACCCCGGGGATCGGCGTGGTGGCCAGGGCGAGGGCCCCGATCACCCGGACCCAGGCGAGGGCCGGGGGCGGCTTCGCGGGCGATCCGACGGGGTCGTCCGCGGCGAGCGTGCCGGCGGTGGCGAGGGTGGCGCAGGCCGCGTCGATGATCCGGTCCAGGTGGTCCACGGTGTCGCGGGTCGGCTCTTCGTCGGCGACGGCATACACGCGGTAGCAGTCCATCTCGACGAGGACGGCGGTCAGCGCCAGCCGGATCGTGCGCTCGTCGGTGGTGGTCCGCGCGGTGGCGGCGAGGCCGCCCGCGAAGTCGTCCGGGAGGCTGGCGGCGATCCGCCGCAGGAGCCGGACCAACCGGTCGATCTCGGGTCGTAGGGTGCGGACCGCGACGAGGGCCTTGGCCTGGGCGATCACCGCGGTGAGATCGCGGGTCTCTCCGGTCTCCTCGATCATCAACTCGCGCAACGGTTCCGCCGCATCGGGGCGGACGAAGACGCCGCCGATCCGGCGGAGCGCGTCATAGCCCGTGGTGCCCGCGCAGAGCCAGTCCGAGGGCAGCGTCTCGTCGCCCTCGAGGATCTTCTCCACGACCGTCCACACGCCTCCGCTGCCGACGGCCAGCCGCCGCAGGTAGCCGCGCGGGTCGGCCAGCCCGTCCGGATGGTCGATCCGCAGCCCGTCCACGAAGCCGTCCCGGACGAGCGCGAGCGTGAGCTCGTGGGTCGCGTCGAACACATCGGGATCCTCGACCCGAACGCCGAGCAGGGTGTCGACGTCGAAGAACCGGCGGTAATTGAGCCGCTCCAGCCCGTCACGCCAGAAGCACAGCTCGTAGTGCTGGGCCGTGAGCAGTTCGGGAAGCGGCAGGTGCTGGGTCCCGGGCCGCACCGGAAGGCGGTGATCCCCGTATGCCAGCACGACCTCGCCACCCTCGGTCACCTTCTCGATCTGGTTGTCCTGTAAGGCATTCGCGAGTTCGGTGCCGAGGATGGGCAGGACGATCCGGCCGTCGGCGCTCGTCCGGTCGATGTCGAACCACCCGGCATACGGGGAGTCGGGGCCAACGCGCAGGACGTCCCACCACTGGGGGTTGAGGTGTTCAGGGACGGCGCGCGCCATGTGGTTCGGGACGACGTCGACGACGACGCGAAGCCCTCGGGCGTGGAGTTCGACGACCATCGCCTCGAACGCTTCTCGGCCACCGAGGTCCTCGCTCACCCGGTTGTGGTCGAGGACGTCGTAGCCGTGTGTCGAGCCCGGGACGGCCTGCAGGATCGGTGAGAGGTAGACGTGGCTGACGCCGAGGTCGGCGAGGTACCCCGCGATGGCGGCCACGTCGGCGAACCCGAACTCCGGGCGTAGCTGAATCCGGTACGTCGCCGTCGGAGCCGCCCCTCGCATACCGAGCCTCACGTTTCTGGGACGGTCACCGGCTCCGCTGGTTGCTCGAGAGCCGGGCGGGTTTTCGTCCGGGCTCCGGTGGCGACGGCCACCGTCGCACCCACGACCGACTGGGTCGGGAATCCGTCACGGGGACAACGCAAGACGACCATGCTGCGCGAGGGGACGTCGAGTTCGGTCCGCGGCGCGAATTGCGTGGCAGCCGTCGGGACGACGGCTCCGACCGCCGGGGTGGTCAGCGGTGTCGCGGTCGGGGCGGCGGTGTCGAGTTCGACGACCCACCCGTCGCCGTACTCCTCGCCGGGGATCGCGAAGGTGAGATCCTCGTCGTGCGCGTTGAACATGATGAGGAACGAGTCGTCCACGACACGCTCGCCGCGACGGTCCGGTTCGGGGATGGCGTTGCCGTTGAGGAAGACCATGACCGAACGGGCATACCCGTTGCGCCAACTCGCCTCGTCCATGTGCTCGCCCATCGGCATGAACCAGGCGATCTCACCGAGTTCGCTTTCGCCACCGTGGTCGGCCGATCCGCCGAAGAAGCGACGTCGACGGAACACCGGATGGTCATGGCGCAGCTTGACCAACCTCTGGGTGTATGCCAGCAGCTCCTTCTCGTCGACGTCGAGATCCCAGTCCACCCAGGTGAGTTCGTTGTCCTGGGCGTAGCCGTTGTTGTTGCCCTGCTGGGTCCGGCCGATCTCGTCGCCGTGGGCGATCATCGGAACGCCTTGGGAGAGAAGGAGTGTGGTGAGCATATTGCGCTGCTGACGCAGCCGCAGCGCGGAGATCTCGGGGTCGTCGGTCGGGCCCTCCACGCCGCAGTTCCAGGAGCGGTTGTGCGACTCGCCGTCGTTGCCGCCCTCCCCGTTGGCGTCGTTGTGCTTCTCGTTGTAGGACACCAGGTCGCGCAGGGTGAAGCCGTCGTGGGCCACGACGAAGTTGATCGACGCCATCGGCTTGCGGCCGGAGTGGTTGTACAGGTCGCTCGATCCGGTGAGACGAGAGGCGAATTCGCCGAGCATGGCGGACTCGCCGCGCCAGAAGTCGCGCACGGTGTCGCGGAACTTGCCGTTCCACTCGGTCCACAGCGGCGGGAAGTTGCCGACCTGGTAGCCGCCCTCGCCGACATCCCACGGCTCGGCGATGAGCTTGACCTGACTGACGATCGGGTCCTGCTGGATGAGGTCGAAGAAGGCCGACAGCTTGTCCACCTCGTGGAACTGGCGGGCCAGGGTCGCGGCCAGGTCGAACCGGAAGCCGTCGACGTGCATCTCGGTCACCCAGTAGCGCAGCGAGTCCATGATCAGTTGCAGGACATGCGGATTGCGCATGAGCAGCGAGTTGCCGGTGCCGGTCGTGTCGTAGTAGCGGGCGAGATTGCCGTTGACCAGGCGGTAGTACGCGTTGTTGTCGATGCCGCGGTAGGCGAGGGTGGGGCCCAGGTGGTTGCCCTCGGCGGTGTGGTTGTAGACGACGTCGAGGATCACCTCGATGCCGGCCTCGTGCAGCGCCTTGACCATCGACTTGAATTCCAGAACCTGCTGACCACGGGTGCCGTACGCGGCATACGCGGCATGGGGCGCGAGGAAGCCGATCGTGTTGTAACCCCAGTAGTTCGACAGACCCTTCTCGATGAGATGGAAGTCGTTGACGAAGTGGTGGACGGGCATGAGTTCGAGGGCCGTCACGCCGAGGTTCTTCAGGTGGGCGATGGTCGCCGGGTGCCCGATGGCGGCATATGTGCCCCGGATCTCCTCGGGGATGTCCGGGTTGAGTTTGGTCAGGCCCTTGACGTGGGCCTCGTAAATGACGGACTCGTGGTACTCGTGGCCGGGGTGGCGGTCCTGGCCCCAGTCGAAGTACGGGTTGATGACGACGGAGAGCATCGTGTGCCCGAGGCTGTCGTGGTCGTTGCGCGCGGCCGGTGCGTCGGTGTCCTTGGCCCCGAAGGTGTAGGAGAACAGCGAGGCATCGCCGTCGGCGAATCCGTCGAGCGCCTTCGCGTAGGGGTCGATGAGGAGCTTCGACGGGTTGCACCGGTGGCCCTGTGCGGGGTCGTACGGGCCGTGCACGCGCCAGCCGTACCGTTGACCGGGCTGGATGCCCGGGACGTAGACGTGGTGGACGAAGCCGTCGTTCTCCTGGACCGGGACGACGGTCTGCGCACCCTGGTCGTCGACGAGGCAGAGGTCGACCTGCGTCGCGACCTCGGAGAACAGCGCGAAGTTGACCCCCTGCCCGTCAAAGGTCGCACCGAGGGGATATGGCTTTCCGGGCCAATTCGGCATGCAGTTCCCTTCACCCCGGAAGGCGGGCGCAGTCGTGCCCGGATGGCCCGACCTGGAACCCCCCACGTTCCGGTGCGCCACATGTTACTGCCCTCGTATGTCGCGCCGGTGTCAATCGTCCGACGCCGGGTTGTCCGACGGGCGCAGTTCTCGACCGCGCGTCGACCGCACGGGTTCACCGGCTCTTCAGCCCCGGCATACCCCGGGGCTAGCTTGCCGTTGTCAGCGGTGCTCGGGGTCGAATCATCAGGGGTGTCTCATGCGTCCTTCAACTCGACGAGTCGGCCTGCTCGCCGCCGTCATCGCCGTCCTGCTCACACTCACCGGGCTGCCGGCGATGGCCGCTGAGCCCGGCAGCATCACCGTGACGGTCACGAACTCCGCCGGCGCTCCGGTCAACACGTGCGTCAGCGTCTACGCGGCCGACACCGGCGACTGGTTGGGCTCCGAGTGCGCGGTCGATGCTGGGGTGGTCACGATCGGTGGACTCACCGACGGACAGGCATACAAGGTCGAGGCGGTTGGCGACGGTCAAACCGGACTGGACACCTGGTACGACGGTGCCGAGTCCATGGATTCGGCGACCCCCGTCGTGGCGCCCGCCGACGTGGCGATCATGCTGCGGCCGGCCGGTCTCGTCCAGGGCACCCTGCTCGACATCGCGGGACAGCCGGTCGCGGGGGGCTCCGTGACCTTCTACGACCTGTCCTACTCCTACCGCTCCGCCGCCTGGACCGATGAGGGCGGCCGGTGGAGCGCATTCGTCCCGCCCGGCGATTACAAGATCCAGTTCATGCAGGGCGTCAGCGAGATGTGGTACCCGCGCGCCTTCTCCTTCGACGCCGCCCAGACCGTCACCGTTGAAGCGGGGGCGACGCTCACCGCCGACGCGCAGTTCGTGGAGCGCGGCGCCGTCGTCGGAACCGTCACCGACGCTCGGACCGGCGCACCGATCGCGGGTGTCCAGGTCAAGGTCCTCGATCCCGTGAACGCAGACCCGTCCGGCGGCGACGGGGTGGGCTGGGCTACGACCGACGACCAGGGCGCGTATCGGGCGGACATCACGAACCCGGGGACGTACACCGTGCAGTTCACCGCCGGCGATCAGGGTTACGTCGGTGTGTATGCCGGTGGCACCCGCGATATCGCGGCGGCGCGCACCGTGACGGTGTCGGAGTTCGGCCAGGTGCGGCTCGACCAGACGATGACGCTGGGGGCGACCCTGACGGGGCGGGCGGTCGATCAGCGCGGGCGCATGCCGCTGGCCGGCGTCAACGTCTCGCTGGCAACCGGGACCTATGACCCGAACGCCTGGTGGAAGTCCAACGTCTGGGGCGTCGGCGGGACCTCCTCGGACGCAAACGGCTGGTACACGGTCACGGGTGTTCCGACGGGCACCTACACGATGATGCTGACCCCGCCCTGGCAGTCCGGCTATGCGCGTCAGTGGTACCAGAAGGGCAGCACGCAGGCGACTGCGACCCCAATCGCGGTCACCACCGCGTCGAAGCAGACCCTGAAGACGGTCGCTTTCGTGCCCGGCGCGACCGTCACCGGTGTGATCCGCGAACAGCAGGGACAGCCGGTGCCGAACGGCTGCGTCGACATGATGGGCAATTACGCCGGTCGCGCCGGTGCGCCAGAGGGGCTGTGGTCGGTTTGCGCGGACGAGAACGGCCGGTACGCCATCGGCGTAGCCGCTGGCACGTACACGCCGCTGGCGTTTGCGCCCTATAGCGACACGCTCGCTCCGAGCTGGTACGGAGGGGCGACGACCAAGGCGACGGCGACCCCCGTCAACCTGAAAGCCGGCAAGTCGATCACCCTCGACTTCGTGCTGCCCGTCGGTGGGCACATCGTCGGAAAGACCGTCACGGCCGCCGGCGAGAAGCCGATCGGGTTCTACGTCATGGGCGAGGTGTACAACACATCGGGTGACCACATCGGCATGGTCGATGCGGGTGATTACAACGACTGGACGCTGCACTCGACTCCGCTGCCGCCCGGAAGGTACGTGATCCAGGCCAAGGTCTACGACATGGCCACGGGGAACGCGACGGACGCGTGGTACGACGGTGCCAGCTCGCGGGCGACGGCGACGACCATCACGGTCGGTCCGCTGGAAACGCGCGAGATCGTGTTCCATCTGCCGTAACGCCCGCCGGACCCACTCGTTGCGGCATACGGCAGCTCGGAGGAACATGGGCCTCGGAGGTGGTGGGTATGCGTGACGCGGAGTCCCGGGTTCGCCTCGCGAGGCGAGTGACCCTGTCCGACGACGATCACCGGCGCCTGCCCGAACCGGTGCGCTGGGCAGACATGATCGCCAGCCAGCCGACCCGGCCGGTGCCGGATCCACTGATGGGCCGGGACACCGAGACCGACTTCATGCTGAGGAATGTCGGCTTCGCGACGCCGTTGTAGCACCCGCACCCAGTCCCTACGGCGGCCGTTGCGGTGATCCCCTTCACGGCCGCGGTTGAGGGGAGGCGCGCTATGAGGAATCACAATGCGCTCACGCAGAGCGGTCGGGCATTGAGCGCTCGCGGGGGCCGCGGCTTTCATCCCGTGGCTGATCGGTGTGCTCGGAACGTTGGTGTTGGAAGGGTTGACCGTCTGGCACGGGGGCTCTCCGGGGTCGTTCATCGGCGCTCCATTCGGAAGCCGCCTGCTCGTGCCACTGGTGATGTGTGGTGCGCTCTTCGTCGACTTCGTCGTTCTCCAGAAGTCGAGCGGGACCGGTCCGGGTCGTGACTGGATCGCAGCAGCCTGTTTCACGGCAGTCACGGGTGCCCTCCTCTACGCATTCGGGTACGTCCTCGACGGCGGCTCGGCTGGGGCCGACGGCTCCATCATGTGGGCCGGCATGTCGGGGTATCTGTTTGCCTGCCCGGTTGCCTATGGCGTAGGCAGCTACCGGGCGGCAGGGCGCGATCTCGAGGGCGCTCGCCACCAGACGGCCTGATCGCTGAACGTCGCATCGGCCATCGGCCATCGGATCGGCGACGTTTAGTGTCGGCGCCCCGTGGCGGGGCCGGCGCGGCACGGCGGACGTGATCCGGACATACGGAAACAGCCCCGGACCGGCATACGTGCTGGTC
>JBDIAR010000025.1:0-23820 GCA_039812545.1 Dermatophilaceae bacterium
CTTCGTCACCGTTCGACTTGCATGTGTTAAGCACGCCGCCAGCGTTCGTCCTGAGCCAGGATCAAACTCTCCGTTGATGTTTGTCTCTCGACACCTCGCGGTGTGAGAAATCGTTACCCATCGAAGGGTTGTTTCCAGGCTGAGCACGAACAACTAGCTTTCGCTGTTGTTCGTTGTCCAACCAAAGGATTTTCGTACGAGGATGTCGTCTCGCAGGTCGGTCGACCTGTGTGTCGGCACCTCGTGACGAGGTTATTGGCATCGATTTTTGGCACGCTGTTGAGTTCTCAAGGTTCGGACGCGCACGTCGGCTCGGGTCCTATTAGGACCTTCGCGTCGGGGCAACCCTTTAACTTTACCCACCTGCATCTTGGGCGTCAAATCCGCTCCGCACACGCGGGGCCGGTTCTGAGCACGCTTGGCTGTTGGTGGGCAGACCACTGTAGCAGTTGAGCGGGACTGTGTCCAATCCGGCCCTCCGCCCCCGGCCGCACTGCGCCGGAGCTCGCGACCCCCATTGCGATCCGGGAGATTCCGGGCGCGCTTGAGGAAGCGACTTTTCGGTGGTGTCGCCCTGGCGGGACCGGCCTGCCTCGGGATTCGCTGGCATGACTGCCGGGTTCCGCGGTGGTGTCCGTTGCTCCCTGTCGGGCTGACACGAGAACTCTAGACAGGTCCCGCGCCCAACACCAAATCGACCTCTGGTCCGGCCCGCCTTGTCAGCTGAAACATGTTGTAGAGCAACGGCATTGGCCGGTCGATGGCGTCAGATTCTCGGGCGCGTCGCATCATGGGCGGCGGGCCGCGGCCAACGACTTGCGCCCCCGCCGCAGCAGGGCGACCCGGCCGTGGACGAAGTCCGCCTCGACGAGCCGGCGTTCGGGATCGTTCAGCCGTTCGCCGTTCAGGGTGGCGCCGCCGTCCGCGATCGCCCGCCGGGCCGCGTTGCGCGAATCCACCAAACCGACCGCGACTAGGGCTTCGACGACCGTCGAGCCATGGGGAACGACCGCGCCCGGCAGTTCGGCCGTCGCGTCCAGCAGGGTTCGTTCGTCGAGCGTTCGGACGTCGCCCTTGCCGAACAGCGCCTCAGACGCCGCCTGGACCGCCGCCGTGGCGGACGCACCGTGCACCAAGGTGGTCACGTCCGATGCGAGCACGCGCTGGGCCGCCCGCCGGAACGGTTCCTCGGCCACCTGACGCGCCAACTCCTCGATCTCGTCACGGCTGCGATCCGTCAGCGCCTTCAGCATGGAGACGACCGAGGCGTCCTCGACATTGACGAAGTACTGGTAGAAGGCATACGGGCTGGTCATATCGGCGGAGAGCCAGACGGCATTGCCCTCGGATTTGCCGAACTTGCGTCCCGAGGAGTCGACCAGCAGCGGGGTGGCCAGGGCGTGGACGGAGGCGCCGGCCGCGCGGTGGACCAGGTCGACGCCGGCGGTGATATTGCCCCACTGGTCGCTCCCCCCGATCTGCAGCGTGCAGCCGCGGCTCCGGTAGAGCTCCAAGTAGTCCAGGGCTTGCAGCATCTGGTAGCTGAACTCGGTGTACGAGATGCCCTGGTCACTTTCCAGCCGCCGAGCGACCGCCTCCTTGCGGATCATCTGGTTCACCCGGAAGTGCTGGCCGATGTCACGCAGGAAGTCGATGGCCGTCATCGGGGCGGTCCAGTCCAGATTGTTGACCAGTACGGCCGGGTTGACGCCGTCGAATTCCAGCAGCGGCCCGACCAGCTCCTGGATCCGCCGGACCGACTCGCCGATGGTCGCCTTGTCCTGCAGGACTCGCTCGGAGTCCGGCTTTGGGTCCCCGATCAGCCCGGTCGACCCGCCGACCAGGCAGATCACCCGGTGCCCGGCCGCCTGCATGCGCCGGAGCACGGAGAGTTGCACGAAGTTGCCGAAGTGCAACGACGGCGCACTCGGGTCGAAACCGCAGTACACCGTGACCGGCCCCTGCGCGAGAGCGGTGCGTAGCGCGTCGACATCGGTGGTCTGAGCCACCAAGCCGCGCCACTGGAGCTCGTCGAGGATGTCCGTCACGGTGCTCGATCTCCTGTCCTGGCCGGGTTCGTCTCCGGTATGCCAGGCCCAGCCTGCCCCACGTCCGGCCCCGCGGGCGAACCGGTTCCACGTCGTCGCGGCACAGCGGGCCGGTAGGTCGAGACGGTGCGGTCCCCGTCGATCCAGAACCGCCAGGGGTATGCCGCCTCGTCGCCGCCCGGACCGGCGACTCCCACCCGAGGTCCGCAGCGGATGTGGTCGGGTCCTATCGGGGACGCGGGGTGACGCACCACGACGGGGCTGTGCGGCGCGAGCACGCTGATTCCGTCGTCGGCGCGCCCCAGGCCCAAGGTGACGACGAGTCGGGCGGGGCCGCGGGCGAGGTCTCGATCGGGGATGGTTCGCGGACGCTCGCCCCGCGGCACCTCGGGCACGCGGCGCGCTCTGGCCAGATCGGCGCCCTCGACGACCTCCCCGGCTCTCAGCAGCGCGGCCCCGCCGGCACCGTCCCGGCCGCCGACGATGTTGGCGCAGTAATGCATTCCGTAGGTGAAGTAGACGTACAACGTGCCGGGCGGCCCGAAGAGCGAACGCGTTCTCGCGGTGGGACGCCCGCGGTAGGCGTGGGATCCCGGATCGCCGACACCGGCATACGCCTCGACCTCGGTGATCCGGACGACGACCGTGCCCGCCGCGGTGGTGTGCGCGATGGTGCAGCCGAGCAACTCGGGCGCGAACTGGAGTACCGGCCTGGCGAGGAAGGACCTCGAGATGCGGCGCGGCATACGGGGATCGGCTCAGTACGAGGCGCGACCGGTGACCGCGAACCCACGGGCCCCGTGAGCGGCCTCGGTGGCCCGATCCAGTTGCTCGGCCACCCGGATCGGCGCCGTCCCGCCCACCGCGTCGCGCGAGGCCAACGAGCCGGCGACCGACAACACCTCGCGCACCGATGGGGTGAGGTGGGCGCTGACGGCGCGCAGGTCGTCATCGGAGAGATCCCAGAGTTCTATTCCGCGGTGCTCGCATTCGCGTACGCAGGCACCGGCGATTTCGTGGGCCACCCGGAAGGGCACGCCCTGTCGCACAAGCCACTCCGCGACGTCTGTAGCGAGCGAAAAACCCTGTGGAGCAAGGGATTCCAGTCGGTTGGTGTGGAAGGTAAGGGTGGCCACCATGCCGGTGAAGGCCGGCAGCAGCATCTCCAGGGTGTCGATGCCGTCGAAGACCGGTTCCTTGTCCTCCTGCAGGTCGCGGTTGTATGCCAGGGGCAGACCCTTCAAGGTCGTCAACAGGCCCGCGAGGTCGCCGACGAGCCGACCCGCCTTGCCGCGGGCGAGTTCGGCGATGTCCGGGTTCTTCTTCTGCGGCATGATGCTCGACCCGGTCGAGTAGGCGTCGTCCAGGGTGACGAAGGCGAACTCCTTCGTCGACCAGAGCACGATCTCCTCGGCGAGGCGGGAGACGTCGACGGCGATCATCGCCGCCACGAAAGCGAATTCGGCTGCGACGTCGCGGGAGGCCGTGCCGTCGACGGAGTTCTCGACGCTGCTGGTGAAACCGAGTTCGACGGCCACCGCCTGCGGATCCAGCCCGAGCGACGACCCCGCGAGCGCACCCGAACCGTAGGGCGAGGCATCCGCGCGGCGGTCCCAATCGACCAGTCGGTCGACGTCGCGCAGCAGCGGCCAGACGTGGGCGAGCAGGTGGTGACTGAGCAGAATCGGTTGGGCGTGTTGCAGATGGGTGCGCCCCGGCATGGCGACCCCGAGATGGGTTCGGGCCTGGTCGAGCAGGGCGTCCACCAGGTCGAGCACGTCGCCGGCGACGATCCGGGCGTGCTCGCGCAGGTACATCCGCAGCAGGGTGGCGATCTGGTCGTTGCGAGACCGGCCGGCGCGCAGCCGTCCGCCGAGGTCGGCACCGGCGCGCTCCATCAGCCCGCGCTCCAAGGCGGTGTGCACGTCTTCGTCGTCGTCGGCGGCCGGGAATGCGCCACTGGCCACGTCCGCGTCCAACTGACGCAGCGCGGCGACCATTGCCTCGTATGCCGATTCGTCGAGAAGTCCGGCGGTCCGCAGCACCCCCGCGTGGGCGATCGACCCCGCGATGTCGTGGCGGGCCAGGCGCCAGTCGAAGTGGGTGGACTTCGACAGGGCCGCGAGGGCGGCGGCTGGGCCGCCGGCGAACCGGCCACCCCACAGGGCCGCCGACGCCTTGGGAGCGTCGGCCGCCCCCGTCGCCGGCTGAGGCGGGGGCGGGGGCGTCGGCGAACCCGACGGTCTGGGCGGACTCGGTGGCCTGGGCGGCGTACTCATCGGGGACTCTCCTCAGCGGCATCGGCGGGGGCGGCGGCGATGTCCTCGCCCGGCCCGGTCATCGCCATCAGCAGTGCCGCGACCGGCGCGGCACTGCTGCGCGAAGCCGTGATCAGCAAGATCGTGTCGTCTCCGGCGATCGTACCCAGCACATCGGCCAGGCCGGCATGGTCGACGGCAGAGGCCAGATAGTTCGCAGCGCCGGGCGGAGTGCGGAGCACGACGAGGTTCTCCGCGGGCGTGGCCGACACGAGCAACTCCAGGCAGGCGCGCCTCAGGCGGGCGGTCACCTCGGCAGGACCCACACCGGACTGGGGGGCCGCGCTCCCGCCCTCTCCCGGAACGGCATACACCAGGTTGCGCCCGCGCCGGACCTTGACCGCGCCGAGTTCGACGAGGTCTCGCGACAAGGTGGCCTGGGTCAGGGTGAAGCCCTCGGCCTCCAGCAGCGGGAGGAGTTCGCTTTGACTGCGGATCTCCCCCGTGCGGATGAGGTCGACGATCCGAGCGCGGCGGGCTGTGGGCGACAGCGACTTCACGCGGCGCCGTTCGCGACTCGGGCGGCGTCCAGGATCGACGGGAAGGCATCGACGAACGAGGCGATCTCGGCCGCCCCGATCACGAGTGGCGGCGTGAGCCGTACGGTCGTCGGACCGGTCGCGTTGACGATGAAACCAGCCGCTCGGGCAGCCGTGACGAAAGCGGGGGCCAGCTCGTCGGCGAGTTCGACGGCCCGCAGCAGACCCCGGCCGCGGACCTCGACCACCGCCGGATGCGAGAGAGCGGCGAGCTGCTCACCCCGAGCGATCGCGTTGTCGCGCAAACCTTCTCGTTCGACGGTGTCGATCACCGCGAGCGCGACCCCGCAGGCTAGGGGGTTGCCGCCGAAGGTAGAGCCGTGCTGTCCGGCGGTGAGCAGACCGGTCACCGCAGGTCCGAAGGTGAGGAGCGCGCCGATGGGCACGCCGCCGGCGAGGCCCTTCGCCATCGTGAGGGCGTCCGGCTGGACGCCCGAGAACTGGTGGGCGAACCAGTCGCCCGTGCGCCCCATCCCGCTCTGGATCTCGTCGAAGACGAGGAGCGCCCCACCGGCCGTGGTCAGTTCGCGCGCCAGCCGCAGGTAGTCCGCGGAGGCTTCGTGGACGCCCGCCTCGCCCTGGATGGGTTCGAGGACGACGGCGGCGAGGTCGTCGCCGACGTCGGTCACCGCGCCGCGCAAGGCGTCCGGGTCGTCGAAGGGCACGAACACGACCCGCTCCAGCAGCGGCGCGAAGGGTTCCCGGTATGCCTCTTTGTGGGTGAGCGCCAGCGCTCCCGTCGAGCGGCCGTGAAAGGCCCGCTCGGCCGCGATGATCGTGCGTCGGCCGGTGCGACGGGACAGCTTGACCGCCGCCTCGATGGCCTCGGTGCCGGAGTTGGTGAAGAAGACTCCAGAGCCGGCCGGTGCCTCGGCCAGGTCGATCAGCCTCTCCGCCAACGAGACCTGGGCCGGGGTCGTGAAGAAGTTCGAAACGTGGACCAGGTCGGCGGCCGCGGCCAGGGCACCGGCGAGCGCCGGATGCCCGTGGCCCAGGGTGTTGACGGCGATCCCGGCGAGCAGGTCCAGGTAGTCCCGGCCGTCGGCGTCGGTCACGACGCAGCCCTTGCCATGGGTGAGGACGAGCTGGGGGGTGCCGAACACCGGGATCAGGGCACCGGCATACCGGGCGAGGAGAGCATCAGTCCCCTGCGGGCTCACCGTCGAGCCGCCGGTCGTCATGTGGCATCCGGGAGCACCATGGTCCCCAATCCGTCGTCGGTGAACACCTCGAGCAGCAGACCGTGTGGCTTGCGGCCGTCGATGACGTGCGCCTGCGGAACTCCCCCGTCGATGGCGTGGATGCAGGCTTCGAGCTTGGGGATCATCCCGGAGTCCACAGTCGCGAGCATGTCCCGGGCCGCCGAGACCGGCAGCGAGGAGAGCAGGCTGTCGGGATCGGGGTAGTCGCCGTAGATACCCTCGACGTCGGTGAGGACGACGAGTTTGCGGGCGCCCAGGGCGACGGCGAGGGCCGCGGCGGCGGTGTCCGCGTTGACGTTGAGCATCGAACCCTCGGCCTCCAGATCGCGAGCGACGGTGGAGATGACCGGAATCCGGTTCCCGGCCAGCAGATCGAGGACGGCTTGGGGGTTGACCTCGACGACGTCACCGACCAATCCGAGGTCGACGGGGATGCCGTCGACGATCTGTTCGCGCCGGATCGCGTTGAACAGGTGGGCATCCTCGCCGGACATACCGACCGCGATGGGTCCGTGTCGGTTGATGAGGCCGACGAGTTCTCGGGTGACCTGACCGGTCAGGACCATGCGGACGACCTCCATGACCTCCGGCGTGGTCACCCGCAGTCCGCCGACGAATTCGCTTGTCATCCCGAGTCGGTTGAGCATCGAACCGATCTGCGGCCCGCCGCCGTGGACGACGACCGGACGCAGACCGGCATACCGCATGAAGGCGATGTCCTCGGCAAAGGCCGACTTCAGGGCGTCGTCGACCATCGCATTGCCGCCGTACTTGACGACGACGAGTTCGCCGCGGAATCTCTCCAGCCAGGGCAGCGCCTCGACGAGCGTGGCGGCCTTGGCGGCGGCGACGCGCATCGAGGCGGCGTCGATGGCGCCGCGGACGGTGGCGGGTGGCCCGGTGGGTGTCGTCGGGCCGGGGTTCGTGGTGGGGGTCATGTGCTGTATGCCGAGTTCTCGTGGACGTAGTCGTGGGTGAGGTCGTTCGTCCACACCGTCGCCGACTCCTCCCCCGCGTGGAGGTCGACGACGACGTGGACGAGTCGTGGGGTGAGGTCGACGAGCGAGCGGTCCTCGCCGACGCCGCCGGCGCGGCAGACCTGGACGCCGTTCATCGTGACGTCCAACCGGGCGGGCTCGAACGCCGCGCCGGTCGTTCCGACGGCGGCGAGGACGCGACCCCAGTTCGGGTCGTTGCCGAAGATCGCGCACTTGAAGAGGTTGTTGCGCGCGATCGACCGGGCGACCTCCAGGGCGTCGGATTCGCTTCGGGCGCCTACGATTTCGATCGCGATGTCGTGCGCCGCGCCCTCGGCGTCGGCGATCAGCTGACCGGCCAGGTCCGCGCAGACCGCGGTGACCGCGGCGGTGAGCTCGGCTGCGCCGACCTTGACCCCGGAGGCTCCGGAGGCCATCAGCAGCACCGTGTCGTTGGTCGACATGCAGCCGTCGGAGTCGATTCGATCGAAGGTCAGAGCGGTCGCGGCGCGCAGGGCACCGGCCAGGTCCGACGTGTCGGTCGCGGCGTCGGTGGTGAGCACGACGAGCATGGTGGCCAAAGCCGGCGCGAGCATGCCGGCGCCCTTGGCCATCCCGGACACCGACCACCCGGGGCCCCGGTAGGTGGCCTGCTTGCTGACGGTGTCGGTCGTCATGATGGCTGTGGCCGCGGCGTCGTGTCCGTCGGCGGACAGGGCCTGGGCCGCGGCCTCGACCCCGGGCAGGAGCAGACCCATCGGGAGTCGCTCCCCGATCAGTCCGGTCGAGCAGACCGCCACGTCCGCGGCGGAACAGCCGAGGATCTCGGCGACGTGTTCGGCGGTGCGGTGGGTGTCCAGGAACCCGGGCGAGCCCGTGCAGGCATTGGCGCCGCCGGAGTTCAGCACGACTGCGTCACAACGACCGTCGGCGACGACCTGGCGGCTCCAGGTGACCGGGGCCGCCTCGACCCGGTTGGTGGTGAAGACCGCGGCGGCGTGATGCTCCGGTCCGTCGTTGACGACGAGGGCCACATCCGGACGCCCGCTGGCCTTGATGCCGGCGGTCACCCCGGTGGCCCGGAAACCTTGGGGCAGCTGGACGCTCACGGTGCGACTCCCGCGATCGGCAGGCCCGTCGCCTCGGGCAGGCCGAGGGCGAGGTTGGCGCACTGGATCGCCGCCCCGGCCGTCCCCTTCGTCAGGTTGTCGATGGCCGCCACCGCGATGACGCGCCCGGCCGCCCGATCATGAACCACCTGCAACTGAACGGTGTTGGCCCCGCAGACGTCAGCGGTGCGGGGCCACGACCCCTCGGGCAGGAGGTGGACGAAGGGCTCGTCGGCATACGCGTCCTGCCAGGCCTTACGCAGCTGGTCCTCGCGCACCCCGGGAAAGGCTTTGGCGGTGCAGGTGGCGAGGATCCCGCGCGACATGGGCGCGAGGGTCGGGGTGAAGGAGAGGGTGACGGGAGCACCCGCAGACCGAGAGAGGTTCTGGCTCATCTCCGGCGTATGCCGGTGCCCTCCCCCGACGCCGTACGGGGACATCGACCCCATCACCTCCGAGCCGAGCAGGTGCGGCTTGACCGACTTGCCGGCGCCCGAGGTGCCGCTGGCGGCGACGACGACGACGTCGTCGGGCTGGAGGATTCCCGCGGCGAATCCCGGTGCCAGTGCGAGGGATACGGCGGTCGGATAGCAGCCGGGAACGGCGATCCGGCGCGCCCCGGCCAGCGCCGCACGTTGCTTGGTTCCATCGGCGAGGAGGAGTTCGGGCAGTCCGTAGGGCCAGGCACCGGCATACGGCGTGTCGTAGAACGTGGCCCAGGCCTGCGGATCGGTGAGCCGGAAGTCGGCGCCGCAGTCGATGACCGTCGTCTCGTCGGGAAGCTCGGCGACCAGCGCGGCCGAGGCGCCGTGCGGTAGGGCCAGGAAGACCACGTCGTGGCCCTGCAGGGAATGCGCGGTCGTGGCGCCGAGCGTGCGGTCGGCCAGCGGGACGAGATGGGGGTGGACCTCGCCGAGCCGTTTGCCGGCCTGGGAATCGGCCGTGAGGGCGCCGATGTCGAGATCGGGATGAGCCAGCAGCAACCGGAGGATCTCCCCTCCGGCATACCCGCTCGCACCGGCAACCGCCACAGTCGTCATGCGCATGACTATACATAATCCCGCACGCCTATGCAGCCCGTCGGGGCGGCTTTGAAGCCTGGGCGCGGTTCAGCCGTCGTGGCGCGGGTAGACCTCGACCTCGGTGGCCTTGGCCGAGAGCCACACGCTCGCGCCGACGTCCACCCGCAGGTCCGCGACCGCCGCGGCCGTGACGTCGACCAGGGCGGCCGGTGCGCCGTCGACCTCCAATCGGATCCGGTCGCCGAGCGGCTGGATGCCGGTGACCCGCCCGGGCCACACATTGCGGGTGCTGGCCTGCTCGGGCCGCTGGGTGTGCAAGGTGAGCGCGGACGGCCGGATCCCCACGTGGACGAGCTCGACGCCCGGCAGCGCGGCGGCGACCAGGTTCCCGCCGCCGTCGAGGATCACCCGCCCATCCGCCACCCGCCCGGCATACAGGTTGAGTCCCATGAGACCCGCGAGGTATGCCGTGGCGGGGCGTCGGGCGATCTCCAGGGGGCTCCCCTGTTGGACGATCCGGCCCTCCTGCAGGACGACGACGCGGTGGGCGAGGACGAGAGCGTCGACCGGATCGTGGGTGACGATCAGGACCGGACCGTGGAAGTCGGCGACATGGTCCTTCAGGGCGGCCCGCACATCGGCGCGGGTCGTGGCGTCCAGAGCCGCCAGGGGTTCGTCCAATAGGAGGACGTCCGGCCGGCTGGCCAGGGCTCGGGCCAGCGCCACCCGCTGCGCCTGGCCACCGGACAGCGCGTCCGGGCGACGGTCCGCGAACCCGGCGACGCCGAGCCGATCGAGCCAATCGCCGGCCGCCGACAGGGCCGCACGCCGACCCAGGCCGTTGCAGCGGGCACCGAAGGCGACGTTGTCCAGGACACTCAGGTGCGGGAACAGGCGATATTCCTGGAAGACGTACCCCACCCGTCGACGCTCCGGCTCGACCCACGTTCCCTGCGCGGGGGCGTCGAGCACGCGTCCGGACAGGTCGATCCGCCCGTGTTCGATCGGCACGAGGCCCGCGATGCCGCGCAGCAAGGTGGTCTTGCCCGACCCGTTGGGCCCGAGCACGACGACCAGCTCGCCCGCGGCGGCGGACATCTGCAGATCGAGGACGAAGTCCCCGTATGCGAATCGGCCACTGACCGCCAGGCCCGTCACGACGACCCCGAGGTCAGCCACCGGCCGCGCAGTCCGACGAGAACCACCACGCATACCCCCACCAGCAGAAGGGCCATCGCGGTCGCGGCCTGAGGGTCGCTTTCCATCGCCAGATAGACGGCAAGCGGCATCGTCTGGGTGTTCCCGGGGGAATTCCCGGCGAACGTGATGGTCGCGCCGAATTCGCCGAGAGCCCGAGCCCACGCCAGGACCCCACCGGCGGCGAGGGATGGCAGCACGAGCGGAAGGGTGACCTTGCGAAAGACGGTCAGTCGATCGGCGCCAAGGGTCGCCGCCGCCTCCTCCAGGCCCTGATCGGCGGCGCGGAAGGACCCCTCCATCGTGATGACGAGGAAGGGCATCGCCACGAAGGTCTCGGCGACCACCACCCCGGCGGTGGTGAAGGGCAGCGTGACGTGGAAGACATCGTCCAACCAGCGTCCGACGATCCCGTTGCGCCCCGCGACCAGCAGCAGGGCGACGCCGCCCACGACGGGGGGCAGCACGAGGGGCAGGGTCACCAACGCGCGGGCCAGCCGGACGCCTCGGGCGCGCGAGCGGGCCAGGACCCAGGCGAGCGGTACGCCCACGGCATACGAGATGGCCGTCGCCGCGGTGGCACAGACCAGGGACAGCCGCAGGGCGGCGGAGACGTCCGGATGGGCGAGGATGGCACCGAGGCGGCCCCACGGGGCGCGCCAGACGATCGCCGCCAGCGGGGCGACGAGGAAGACGAGCCCGACGGCGGCCGGGACCTTCAAGGGCCACGGCACGGCCGATGCGCGACCTCGCCGCCCGAGCGCGCGGCGGCGGAGTTGCTGCTCGCCACTCCTCACGAGGAGCTGAACCCGGCCGCCTCCAAGACCTGCCGCCCGGAGGCGGAGGTCACCGCATCGACGAACTCCTTGGCCAGCGACGGGTTGGCCGCCTTGGTCAGGGTCGCGATCGGGTAGGCCGTCGAGTAGTTCACGTCCTTGGCGATCTCCAGGCCCTTCACCTTGTCACCGGCGGCCCGGACGTCGGTGACGTAGACGATGCCGGCATCCACCTCGCCCAGCTGCACCTTGGTGAGGACCGCCTTGACGTCGGCCTCCTGAGTGACCGGGGTGACGTGGATCGCCGCCTTGTCGAAGACCTGGACGGCGCCCACGCCACAGGGCACGGCCGGCTGGCATACGGCGACTTTGACATTGGGGCGGGCCAGGTCGGCGAGAGTGGCGATCTTGCCGGGGTTGTCGGGCGGCAGCGCGACGGCCATGACATTGGTCGCGAAGACGACCGGAGCCGTGGCCGCACCGCCGGAAGTCACCTGGTCCATGTTCTTCTGGCTGGCCGAGGCGAAGACATCCGCCGGAGCGCCGGCCAGGATTTGCGTCGCCAACCCAGAGCTCGCGCCGAAGTTCAGGGTGACCTTGACCCCGGGGTGGGCCGTCTCGAAGTCCTTGGCGATGGTGGTGAAGGACTCCTTGAGGGATGCGGCCGCCAGGACCGTGATCGTGCCGCCGGAGGCGCCGGTCCCCTCGGTCCCGCTGCTCGTCTGGGGCGTGGTCTGCGTCGAGCAGGCTGCGGTGAGGGCCGCACCGACGGCGAGGGCAACGGCAAGGCCAGCGGTATGCCGCAGCTTCGGGGAGAAAGTCATGTGGGCCTCGATTCAGTCACGTTTCGGGGAGTTCTACGACGACGTTGGTCGCTTTGACGACGGCGGACGCCAGGACGCCGGGTTCGAGTTCGAGGTCGTCGGCGGCCTCGCGGCTCATCAGCGACACGATTCGGTACGGCCCGGCTTGGATGTCCACCTGCGCCATCACCGTGTCTTTGGTGACCCGGGTGACCAGTCCGGTGAAGCGATTGCGGGCCGACTCCCGTCGCCGGGCGCCGTCGTCCTCGATGCTCGCCGACAGTTCTTGGGCCAGGGCGGCCAGGGCGGGGCCGTCGACGACCATCCGGCCGGAAGCGTCGGTGTTCGCGGCGATGCGACCCCCGTCGATCCACCGACGCAGCGTGTCGTCGCTCACCCCGAGCAGGGCCGCAGCCTCGCGAATCCGGAAGGTCATCACCCCGGGATCATACCCGCAACTGCGGTCTCAAGATCCCTACAGCGCCGCAATCGCGGTTATATCAGACCGCCGTTGCCGGATCAGCGCTGCGTGGCGCCGACCGCTCCGGCTGCGGCGGCGACCGCCGCGTCTCGGGCGGCGTTGACCTCCGCCGTGGTGAGCGTGCGATCCATCGCCCGGAAGGACAGCCGGTAGGCGAGCGACTTCTCGTCGTCGGCCAGCTGCTCGCCCTCGTAGACGTCGAACAGGGTGACCGACTCCAGGTGCTCCCCGGCGCCGGATCGCAGCGCCCGCTCGACCTCGGCAGCCGTGACGGACCGGTTGACGACCAACGCGATGTCGGAGGCGGCGTGCGGATAGGTGGAGAAGGCGGTCATCTTGGTCGGTGCCTCGCTGGCCGCCACGAGCGTCTGGACGTCGAGCTCCGCGGCGCACGTCCGGGCGGGCAGTTCGAGCATGCCGATGACCTTGGGGTGGAGTTCACCGGCGTGGCCGAGGAGCCTGCCGTCGGGCAACTCGATGCGGGCGCAGCGACCCGGATGCCAGGGCGCATGGTCGGCGTCCGCCACGACCCTGACCGCCACACCGAGGGCCGCCGGCACCGCGAGGGCGGCGTCGAGGATGTCGGACCAGTCCGCGGCACGGCCCGGACCCCACCAGCCCGCGCGTTCGGCCTGCCCCGCCATGATCATCGCCAGGCGCCGGGGCTGCTCGGGGACGGCGGCATACAGGTCGCTCAGTTCGGATTCGCTCGGGCGACCCGCAACCGACGGGACCGGGGCCGAGGCGACCGGACCGTGCGGGCGGGCGACCAGCCCGAGTTCGAAGAGCCCGAGATCGCGTTGGCCGCGAGAGACGTTGCGACGCAAGGCGTCCACCAGCGTGGACAGGACGCTGGTGCGAAAGAGCGGTCGCTCCTCCGAGAGCGGGTTCGCGATCCGCACGGCGTGGCGCCGGTCGTCGTCCGGCGGCAGACCGAGGTCGTCGCTCGACGACTCGGCGACGAAGGGATAGGTGAGTACCTCCGAAAGCCCTCGCGCGGCAAGGGTATTGGCGATCACGCGGCGCACTTTCTGGCCGTGGGTCAGGCCCTGGCCACCGACGGGGGTCGGCAGGATCGACGGGATCTTGTCGTAACCGTCGATCCGGGCGATCTCCTCCGCATAGTCCGGCGCGTCCACGAGGTCTGGTCGCCACGACGGGGGCGTCACGTCGAGCTGCCCGTCCCCGCAGGCCTCGACCGAGCAGCCCAGCGCGGTCAGGATCTGCGCGATGCGGTCCGGCGAATACTCCACTCCCACAATGGCGCTGGGCTCGTCGACGTCCAGTCGGTATGCCGTGCGAGGGGCGAGACCGGGACCGGCGTCGGTCACGCCGTCGTCGATCGTCCCGCCGCCGAACTCGACGAGCAGGTCGACGGCGAGTTGCGCGGCGCGGTCCGTGACCTCCGGATCGACGAAGCGCTCGAAGCGCTTGGAGGCTTCGGTCACCAGGCGGTGCCGGCGCGCGGACCTGGCCACGGTCGTCGGATCGAAGTGTGCCGACTCCAGAAGGACATTGGTCGTGCCGGCGTCGATCTCGCTGGACGCCCCGCCCATCACCCCGGCGATGGCGAGCAGGTCCTCCCCGCCGTCGGTGATCATCAGGTCGCTCGGGTCGAGGACCCGCTCGACGTCGTCCAGCGTGGTCAGTCGCTCGCCGGCCCGGGCCCGGCGCACCACGATCGACCCGGACAGCTTGTCCAGGTCGAAGGCGTGCAGCGGTTGGCCGACCGCGAGCATGACGTAGTTCGTCACGTCGACGGCGAGCGAGATCGGCCGCATACCGGCCTGGGTCAGCCGGGACTGCAGCCAGCCCGGCGAGGGCCGGTTCGGGTCGATCCCGCGGACCACCCGAGCGACATAGCGGTCACAGCCGAGAACTCCGTCCAACGGCGCCTCGTCCTGCAGGCGCACGGCATACCCACCGTCGTTGGGTCGCGGCACCGGCACGTCCGCCGGGTCGCGGAAGCCACCGGCCGGCGAACCCTGCGAGTGCCAGTACTCCCGCGCCAGCCCGCGCATCGAGAAGCAGTACCCGCGATCCGGGGTGACGTTGACCTCGACCGTCTCATCGGCGAGGCCGAGCAACGCGATCGCGTCGTCGCCGGGCCGGATTGTCGCGCAGGCCTGTTCGCCGAGGAGCTCGGTCAGGACGATGATGCCGTCGTGGTCCTCGCCGAGGCCGAGTTCGGCGGCCGAACAGATCATCCCGTTGGAGATGTGGCCGTACGTCTTGCGCGCTGAGATGGCGAAGCCCCCGGGCAGGACAGCCCCGGGCAGCACGACCACGACGAGATCCCCGGCGGCGAAATTGTGTGCCCCGCAGACGATCTCCTGCGCCTTGTCGTCGGTGACCCGCTGGCCGTGCTCCCCCACGTCCACGTGGCACCAGCGGATCGTCTTGCCGTTCTTCTGCGGTTCGTCGACGAAGTCGAGCACGCGCCCCACCACGAGCGGACCGGTGAGGTCGGCGCCGTGGACGGCCTCCTCCTCGATGCCGACCGACACGAATGCCGCGGCCACGTCGCGGCCGGTCGCGCCCGCCGGCACGTCGACGTACTCCCGAAGCCAGGTCAATGGGACCCGCATGTCACATCTCCATCCCGAACTGCGCTCCGAAGCGCACGTCGCCCTCGACCATCTCGAACATGCTCGGCACGTGGTTGCGCAGCTGCAAGGACCGCTCGATCCCGAGCCCGAAGGCGAACCCGGAGTACACCTCCGGGTCGATCCCGCAGGCCCTGAGCACCTTGCGATTGACCATGCCGGAGCCGCCGAGCTCGATCCACCCCGAGCCGCCGCACACCCGGCAGGACGGGTCCTGCCCATGGCATACGAAGCACTGGAAGTCCATCTCCATGGACGGTTCGGTGAACGGGAAGTACGACGCCCGCACCCGCGTGCGCAGCTCGGGGCCGAACATGATCCGCACGAAGGCGTCCAGGGTGCCCCGCAGATGCGCCATCGTCAGACCCTTGTCGATCGCCAGGCACTCCACCTGGTGGAAGACGGGGGTATGCGTGGCGTCCAGGTCGTCGGTGCGCATCACCTTGCCGGGACAGACGATGTAGATCGGCGGGGTCCGGGTGAGCATGGTGCGGGCCTGGACCGGGGAGGTATGCGTGCGCAGGACCAGATGCGAACGCGGCGGGTCCACGAAGAAGGTGTCCATCATCTGGCGCGCCGGGTGGTCCGGGCCGAGGTTGAGGGCGTCGAAGTTGAACCACTCGGCCTCGACCTCGGGACCCTCGGCGACCTCCCAGCCCATCCCGACGAAGGCGTCGGCGACCCGTTGCATGGTCAGCTCGATGGGATGGCGAGCACCGAGCGGATGCCGGCCCACCGGCATACTCACATCGACCGCTTCGTCGATCAGGATCCGGGCGTCGCGTTCGGCTTCGAGTTCGCCCTGCCGGGCCATAAGGGCGGCGGCGACCCGACCGCGCGCCTGGCCCACGGCCTTGCCCGCGGCGGCCTTCGCGGACGGCGGCAGGGCGCCGATTTCGCGGTTCGCCAACGCCAGCGGGCTCTTGTCCCCCTGGTGCGCGACCCGAACGGCCTTCAGCTCCGCCAGCGAGGTGGCGGCGGCCAGGGCGGCCAGGGCGGCGCAGACGGCCCCGTCCAAGGCCTCCGGCGTCAACGCCGCGGGCAGTTTGGGATCGTAGGGATCGTTGGGTCCGGACATCTCATCTCGTTCGTCGTGGTTCGTCGTCGTTCGTCGTCGTTCGTCGTCGTTCGTGGCTTCTCGTGCTTTCCGTGGCTTTCGTGCTCTTCGAGCTTCGGTCGCCGAGGGGGAAGTCTATTGCCGAGCGGTATGCCGGTCGCGCGCGTTTCGTGGTGCGGGAGGTCGCGCGCGGTGTGGCCCGCGGCTGAGCCGGTGGCTGGGCCGGCGGCCGCACCCGGCTCGGCGTCAGTCCGGACGTACCGCCGCCGGGAGGCGGACCACGAATCGGGCGCCCCCGGACGGGGCCCGTCCGACCCGGATCCAACCCGAGTGGGCCTCGACGATCCCCCGCACGACGTAGAGCCCGAGGCCGGTGGATCCGCGTCGGCTGCCGTGCCAATAGCGGTCGAAGATCCGGTCGCGCAGGTCCTCGTCGACGCCCTCCCCCTCGTCGTCCACGACGAGCTGGACGACCGGGGGGCCGGGACGGTCGGCCGGGTCGGGCGGCGCGACGGGCTCGGGGCAGACCGTGACGGTGACCCGTCCGGCACCGTGCCGCAGGGCGTTCTCGACCAGGTTCGACACGACCTGTTCGATCCGGTCCGGGTCGGCGAGCACCCGGCAGTCCGGGTCGGCGACGAGTCGCAGCCGGTCCGGCGCGACGCCGCGCGCCGCCTCGCGCCGGAAGTGCCGCTCGACGATGACCCGCAGATCCAACGGAACCGGGTGGATGGCCATTCGGCCGGCGTCGAGCCGGGACAGGTCGAGCAACTCGGAGATCAACCGCCCGACCCGACCCGCGTCGGTGTCGATGGTCTCGATCATGAAGCGTTTCTGCTCGTCGGTGAATCGGTCCCAATGCGCGAGCAAAGACGACGTGAAGCCCTTGACGCTGGTGAGCGGCGAACGCAGCTCGTGAGCCATCGTCGAGATGAGCGCGGCGCTCTCGGCACCGGACCTCGGTCGGTCGGCCGGCTCTCGCAGGCTGACGACCACCCGATCGGTGGGACCAGAGTCATCGCGGCGTGCGACCCGCAGGGTGACCAGGACCTCGATGCCGCCGCCCAGGCGCAACGCCGTCTCGCGCTGCGGGTTCTCCGGCGGGGCCGGCGGCAGATCGGTGGTGGCCCGTCGCCACGGATCGACCCGGGCCCACCAGTCGCGGCCCCGATCGTCCACCAGGGGCAGCACCGAACGCAGGTCCTGGCCGAGGAAATCCCGCGCCGGTCGCCCTGTGACGGCGGCGACCCGGTCGTTGGCGAAGACGACCACGGCGTGAGCGTCCGCCGCGATGAGGGCGTCGGGCAGGAGGTCGAGAAGTTCGAGTAGGTCGACGGGTGCGCGATCCAATCCGGCCGCCGGATCGGCGGGCAGGTCCGGGCCGGCGGTCATCGAATCAGCCTATCGACCGGTCCCTCGAGACTGGCCGGACGACCACAGGCATACGGTCGCGGCCATCGCGAGATTGAGTGACTCCAGCCGGGCCGCGATCGGGATCCGGACCACGTGGTCGCACTCCTGCACGAGCTGCGGGGGCAGGCCCCACGCCTCGTTGCCGAACACCCACGCGTGGGGGCCGTCGAGCCCGACCTCGGGGAGCAGTTCGGCGCCGGCGCCGTCGGCCGCCAGAGTCCGTATGCCGGCCCGCCGCACCTCGTCCACGACGGACTCCGGCGCGATACCGGTCACGATCGGCAGGTGGAACGACGAGCCGACGGCGGAGCGCACGACCTTCGGACTCCACGGATCGACACTGCCCTGCGTCAGCACGACCGCGTCGGCACCGAAGGCGTCGGCCGCGCGCATCACCGTCCCGGCGTTGCCAGGGTCCCGGACCTGCGCGAGGACGACCAGCAAGCGCGGATCACGCGCCAGCACCTCGGCCAGCGAGACCGGAACGATCCGGCATACGGCCAGAACACCCTGCGGAGCCTGCGCGTCGGCCATCGCCGACAGCACGGCCTCGCTCGCCTCGTGAACCACGACGCCGGCCGCGTGGGCCGCCCGGATGATCTCGACGTGGCGCTCCGCCGCGGCCTGCGTGGCGTAGAGCTCGACCAGGTCGTCCGGCCGGTGCGTGACCGCCTCGCGAACCGCCTGCGGACCCTCGACGAGGAACCGACCGGTGCGCTCGCGGATCGAACGCCGGGCCAGCGCCCGCACCGCGGCGACCCGCTCGGCGCGGGCATTGGTCAACACCGCGCCGGGCCGGATCGCCGGGCCGTTCGGGGACGTCGTCGTGCCGCCGGGTCAGGCGGCCGGCGTCGCCGCAGCCGGAACGTGCGCCTTGGCCAGCTCGACGAGCGTGGCGAACGCGGCCGGGTCGTTGACGGCCAGGTCGGCCAGGATCTTGCGGTCGACCTCGACACCGGCGGCCTTCAGGCCCTGGACGAACCGGTTGTAGGTGATGCCGTTGGCGCGGGCCGCGGCGTTGATCCGCTGGATCCACAGCCGCCGGAAGTCACCCTTCTTCGCCCGCCGGTCGCGGTAGGCATACCCGAGGGAGTGCTGGACCTGCTCCTTGGCCTTGCGGTAGAGCCGGGACCGCTGACCGCGGTATCCGCTCGCGCGCTCGAGGGTAACCCGACGCTTCTTCTGGGCATTGACCGCCCGCTTCACGCGTGCCACGTGACTACTCCTTGCTTCAAATGTCGATCAGGGTTCCGGTCGAGGGGTATGCCGGTCAGGTTCCGGTCGTGCCCCTCGGGTCCGGGGTCGAGCTGTGGGGCCGGCTCAGCGGCCGAGGAGGCGCTTGATCTTCTTCGCGTCGGGCTTGGCGACTTCGACGTCCCCGGCAATGGACCGGGTTTTCTTGGAGGACTTGCGTTCGAGCAGGTGGCGCCCACCGGCCTGTTCGCGCATGACCTTGCCGGTCCCCGTGATGCGGAACCGCTTCTTGGATCCGCTGTGCGTCTTGTTCTTCGGCATGGCTGCCGATCTCCTTTTCGTTGCTGGTGCTTCTCCGACCGGGTCGGGTGGACCGGGTCCAGGTCGGGTCGGGCGGTCAGGTCGTGGGATCGCTCGGGGCCGAGGGCCGCCGCGGGGCGCGCGGTGGCGGGGCCGCCGGGCGAGGACCCGGCCGAGGTGCGGGCACCGCGGTGGCCGGGGTGCTCGGTTTCGGTCGGGCCGGCGCAGGTCGCGCGGCGGGGGGCCGGACCGGGGCCGCCGGCGGCGGGGTGGCCGGTTTCGGTTCGACGGGCGCGGGCTCGGGGGCCGGTTCGACGGCGGGGGCGGACTCGACCGGCGCGGGCCGTGCCGGCTGATCCGGCTGCTCGGGGGCTTCGGCCGTCGCATCGTCGAGGAGATCCGCGGTGTCGTCGTCGGTGTCGTCGTCGGTGTCGAGGTCGTCCACGTCGAGGTCGTCGGCGTCGAGCAGATTCTCGGTCTCGAGGTCGTCGAGTTGCGCCAGTGCCTCCGCCGTCTCAGCCGATTCGGCCACCGACCCGGCGCGTTCGCCCTCCGTCGGGCGACCCGGGGCCGGGCGCGGCGCGGCGCCGGGCTCGCGGGGGCCACCTTGGCGGCGGCGCTGTTCGGCCTTGGCGTCGGACTTCTTGCGCGTCGGTCCGAGCACCATGATCATGTTCCGGCCGTCCTGCTTGGGGCTGGACTCCACGAAACCGAACTCGGCGGTGTCCTCGGCGACCCGCCCCAGCAGCCGGAAACCGAGCTCCGGACGCGACTGCTCGCGGCCGCGCAGCCAGATCGTCACCTTGACCTTGTCGCCGGCCTTGAGGAACCGCTCGATGTGGCCGAGCTTGGTCCCGTAGTCGTGCGGGTCGATCTTCGGCCGGAGCTTGATCTCCTTGATGACCGTGTTGACCTGGTTCTTGCGCGCCTCACGCGCCTTCATCGCCTGCTCATACTTGAACTTGCCGAAGTCCATGAGCTTGGCCACCGGCGGCTTGGCCGTCGGTGCAACTTCGACGAGATCGAGGCCGGCCTCCTCGGCCAGCCGCAACGCGTCCTCGACGCGGACGATGCCTACCTGCTCCCCGTTGGGGCCAACCAGCCGCACGTCCGGTACCCGGATGCGCTCGTTGATGCGAGGTTCGTCGATGGTGACTCTCCTTTGTCGGTGCCACTTTGTCGGTGCCATGTCGAGCCGGTATGCCGCGGTGGCGCGACGACCGGTCAGGTGACCGTGGTGACGGGAAAGGGCTCCCCGCCGTACCCGCGAGGAGCCCACATCGAACAGGTCCGGCATACCGGCGAGGGAGCCGCACGTCGACGGACGAACGCCGACAGGCGTCCGAAACCATCGACACGGCGGCGTCGCGGGCCGAACCTGACCGGAACCCGGCGACCTGATGCGGTCGGCGCGGGTGGAAGCGGGCTTCTCTTGGGTCTGCCGTGCACAGGGCGCGGCAGCGGTCGAGGTCACAGAATACCAGCGAGTTCCCGCCCGCCCCGCATCGCCCGGTGGGCCGTCAGTGCCGAATGGCCGGCGGACGGCTGAGCCGGCGACGGTATTCCGGACCGGCGAGGGTGCCCACGGCGGCGACCAGGACGCCGATCGCCGCGATCCCGACGAACGCCGCCGGCCACCCGCGATGGTCGATGACGAACCCGATGACCGGCGCCCCCAACCCCTGGCCCATCGTCAACGACGAGGCGTGCCAGCCGATTGCCTCCCCGCGCCGCGATTCGGGGACCAGCCGGCCGATGACGTCGACGGTGGCGATCAGGGTGGGCCCGCACAACAGCCCGCTCGCGGAGACCAGCAGCGCGAAGGCCGGCATCGAGGTCGCCAGCGCGAGCGGGGCGGTCAACAGCGAGAGGACCCCGAGCAACCAGAACGACGAGAACGAGCGATGCAGCGCCCCGTACACCAGCCCGCCGACGAACGACCCCAACGCCCACAGGCTCATCATCAGCCCGATGGCCGGCTCGCGGTCCATCGCCCGCATGGCCGCGATCAGGCCCAGGTCGGTCCCGACCATCAGCACCGCGAACGCCACCGTGACGACGAGCACCGCGAGCACCGACGGATGCCGCAGCATATGCCGCTCGCGGGCGGCGGCCGGTGTTGTGGCGGGCTGGTCGGAGGGGTCCGAGGAGACCAGGGCCGGGTTGATCCACCAGATCAGCAGGCCACCGGCCACGGAGGCGAGCGCGAAGGACAGCAGGGCATACCTGGTGTCCCACGACACCGCCAGCCATGCCCCGAGCGCCGGACCGATCATGAAGGCGACCTCGGTCAGCGAGGTGTCCAACGACAAGGCCGCCTTGCGTTGGTCGGCTGGAGCGGCGGCGAGCAGCGCCTGGCGCACGATCGCCCAGACGGGGACGACGAACAGCCCGGTGGCGACCGCGAAGACGAGCAGCGGGACGTACCCGACCCACGGTGCGATCGACCAGCCGACCGCGTTGACGACGATGGCTGGCGCGATGGTGCGGCGCAGGCCGACCCGGTCCAGCAGCCGCCCCCGCCAGGGTGCCGACAGGGCCAGCGCGGTGGTCGTCGCACCGCCGATGATGCCGGCCCGTCCGTAGTCGTACCCCAGTCCCTTGACCACGTGCAGCGTCAAGATCACCCCGAAACCGGTCAACGGCACCTTGGAGAGGACTCCAAGGAGGATGACGTTGCGGATGCGCGGCGAGCGGAAGACGTCGCGGTAGGTCGAGGACAGCACCGGGCAAGCTTGCCAGGCGGCACCGACGGCCCCGGAATCGGGGTCCCGTCCGGCCGTCGGCGCGCGATCGACGCGTGGTCGACGGGCGACCGGTCCGCCCCGGATGTTGACGTGAGCCCCGCCTCACGACACGCTCAGCCCATGAGCAACGATGCCAGCACCCCCGCCCCGGGCACGGGCGGGTCCTGTGAGAGCTGCGGTATGCCGGTGGACTCCGGTCGGTATTGCGCGCACTGCGTCGACGGCAAGGGCAACCTCCAGCCGTTCCACGAGCGGCTGGAGAAGATGGTGGAGTTCCAGCTGCATCGCAATCCCGGGCTGACCGGCGAGGAGGCCCGGGCCCAGTCTCGCCAGTACATGGCCGCCATGCCGGCCTGGCGCAATCACCCGGAACTCGCCGAGTTCGCCACCGGCGGACGCGGCAGCGGCAACTCCCAGACCGCGGCCGGCTGACCGGCTGACCGGCTGAACGCCTACCGACCCGGCGTCACGGCGTCCGGCTCGCCTGCGTCGACGGCTCGCCGGTCTGCGTGCGCAGCACGAAACGCACCGCGTCGATGCGCGCCCGGGTGTCCGCCGAGCCGCCCAGTCGCGCTCCGAGTCGTTCGACGGCGGCGACGACGAGGTCGTGGGGCGCGCCCGGCTCGACGTGCACGATGACGTCGAGCGCGGCGGTGCCGGGGGGCCGGCCGTCGGCGGGCTCGATGCGGCGGACGGCCGGCTCCCCCGCGGCGAACTCCTCGAGCACCGCACCGATGACCGGGTCGAGGTATGCCGGCAGCCAGTCCCGCTCCTCTGCCAGCGCCCACAGCATCGAACCGGGCAGGGCGACCTGGTGCTCGCTCCCCCAATCCAGCAGCAGCGCGTCGCACCGCTCCTGGGCGGCCGCCAGGGCCGCGGCCGCCATCCGCACCGGGACGGGTCGGGCCTGCGGATCCCAGCGGGTCAACGCGGCCAGCGACCCGAAGACCGGGAAACCGCGTTCGCCCTGGCCGGATCCGAGAATCGTCGTGACCATCGCCGGACCGTGCTCGTCGTCGTCGTGCTCGTGGTCGTCTTCGTCTCCGTGGTGCTCTTGCGGCAGCGCTCCCTCAGGGGCCGGAACCACCGGGATCAACCAGCGCGAGCCCGGCAACACCGCCATCAGCGCCCGCGCGGTATCGGCGCAGGGATCGCGCGCGTATGCCGTGACCGCGGCGAGGACCAGCGGTTCCGCCGCGCCGTGGTCGTCGGCGAAGTCAGCCGGCGGCAACGGCGAGCGCCTCGGGCAAGGTGAACGCTCCCTGGTACAACGCGGCCCCGATGATCGCTCCCTCGACACCCTGGTCGACCATCGCGGCGAGCCGACGCACGTCATCCAGGGTGGACACGCCGCCCGAGGCGATCACGGGCCGATCGGTGGCCGCGCACACCTGAGCGAGCAACTCCAGATTGGGACCCTTGAGGGTGCCGTCCTTGGTCACATCGGTCACCACGAACCGCGCACATCCCTCGCGATCGAGCCGGGCCAGCGTCTCCCACAGATCGCCGCCCTCACGGGTCCAGCCGCGGGCGGCCAAGGTGCTGCCGCGCACGTCCAGGCCGACCGCGATCCGGTCGCCGTGGCGAGCGATCATCGCCGCCGTCCATTCGGGGTCCTCCAGGGCCGCGGTTCCGAGGTTGACCCGTCGACAGCCCGTCGCCAGGGCCGCGTCGAGGCTGTCGGTGTCCCGTATGCCGCCGGAGAGTTCCACGTCGATGTCCAGTCGCCCCGTGATCGAGGCGGTCAACGCGCGATTGTCGCCCCGCCCGAACGCGGCGTCGAGGTCGACGAGGTGCAGCCACCGGGCACCCTGGTCCTGCCACGCCTTGGCTGCCTCCCAGGGGTCGCCGAACTGCCGGCCGGTGCCGGCGACGCCCTGGACGAGGCGGACGGCCTGCCCGTCGGCGATGTCCACGGCGGGCAGGATCTGCAGGGCGGTCACGACGCTCCTTCGGTCGGTGCGGTCGGTGCGGTCGGTGCGGTGGGATCGGTCGGTGCGTTGGGCGCGGGCGCGGTGGCTGGAGTCGGTG
>JBDIAR010000026.1:0-23542 GCA_039812545.1 Dermatophilaceae bacterium
CTAGCGTGAACGGATGAGTTCCAGGAGGGACCGAAGCCTGATGCGCCGGCCCGTTCTCTTGATCGCCCTCGGTGTCGTTCTCTCGTTGGTGAGCTCAGGATGCATCGGACCGGGCACCGAGCCGATGCTGACACGATCCGTCACGACCACGGGCGGCGAGCCCAGCGTGGACACCGCGGCCACGGGACCGTGCCCGAAGCAGGTCGAAGGGGCAACGGGAAGGATTCCTCAGCCGGCCGTTCTCTGGCCCGGATCGCCGGGCTTCGAACGGGGAGTCGTGACGATCACCGCCGACCCCGCTCACCCGGATTGTTCGGCTCTCGTGGCCCCGGTGACGTGCGATCAGGGTTTCCCGTGGGTGACGGGGGCTTCGCCGGATGCTCTGTTCGTCGCCAGCGGCGCGGTGCGGCTCGTCCGCGGACAGGCCTCCGGGATCTTGCCGGCCGAGGCGGGCGACGTCGTGGAGTTCCACCAGTTGGGGTACGAGGTGTACGACTTCACCGGACAGTTGCTCGGCACCTCGTGGCTGGTGAACGGCATACGAAGCTGCGAGCACCAAGACGTCCTGGCCGGCACCTCGGTGGGCGCGTTCGAGAGCCCCGCCGCGGACAAGGTCGGAACGAAGGTCCTCAATGGCGTCGTGATGACGGACACCCGGGTGATCCGGCTGACGTTCGACGGAGCGCCGTGGAGCGCGAAGGAGCGCGACCGGGTGGCGGCTCTGGCGATCCCCAGGCTCCGTGACCTGGAGTGACCGCGGCGGACCTGGAGTGACCCGGGACTTCGCGTGACCGCGGAAATGGGGTGAACGTGACTTCGGGGTGACTCGGTGCGCTGCGTCGCCGTCGCGCGAGGAGCCCGATTACAAAATCGCCCGATCGGGCGAAATTGCATACGGCAGAGGGATTCCGGTCCCGGAAATCGCCCGATCGGGCGAAATTGTAGTCCGAAGCGGGTGGGGCGCCCGACCGGAACGGAGCGAGCTGCGCGGCTGGGACAGCGGGTGCCGATCGGGCACAGTCGCTAGGCTCCGGCCATGCTGATCACCCATCTCGGCCACGCCTGCCTCCTGATCGAGACCGCCGGCACACGGATCCTCATCGATCCGGGGAACTTCTCCGACTTTGAGGCCGCCGCCCACGAACTCGACGCCGTGATCGTCACCCACCAGCACGCCGACCACCTGGATCGGCCGCGGTTCGACGCGATCCTGGCCGCCAACCCCGAGGCCGCCTACTTCGCCGACCCCCAGTCGGCCGCGATGATCGACCAGGTCTGTCCCCAGGTCCAGGTCCTGCGACCGGGGACCTTCGCCGTCGGCCCTGTGACGCTGACCGCCGTCGGGGACAAGCACGCGTTCAACCACGACTGGGCGCCGGTCGTCGACAACTCGGGCGTCGTCCTGCGCGCGGAGGGCGAACCCACGCTGTTCCATCCCGGCGACGCCTACGACGCCGACCCGGGTCCGGTCGACATCCTGGCCTGCCCGATCAACGCCCCGTGGACCGCGGTGCGCGACACGATCGCCTTCGTCCGCCGGATCGGACCGAGCCGGTTCGTCCCGATTCACGACGCCCTGCTCAGCGAGGCCGGGCGCGCGATGTACATCGGGCACGTCGCGAACTTCGGTGGCGATGGCATACAGGCCGCTGACCTGGCGGGTCGGGGGCCGACGAACATCGGCTGACCGACCCTCGATCCCGGGCTTCGCGCACCGACTTTCGATACGCCCGAATCGACTTCCGGTCGATGCGGGGCTGTCCTCCCCGATTGATAGCGTGGCCGTCATGGACGTCTCGGGGCACCTCGATCCCACCCCTCCCTCCGGCGCGCCGGTCACCGGCATACCGGCACCCGCTCCCAGCCCAACCCCAACCGCCCCCGGCGCACCGAGCGAGCGGCCCGGGCCGCCGGCGATCGCGATGCGCGGGCTCGGCAAACGGTTCGGCGACAAGATCGCGGTCGCCGGCATCGATCTGGACGTCCCGGCCGGCTCGTTCTTCGGCCTGGTCGGGCCGAACGGCGCCGGCAAGACCACCACGCTGTCGATGTGCACCGGGCTGTTGCGCCCCGATGCCGGCGCGGTCAGCGTCCTCGGCCACGACGTGTGGAGCGACACCCTCGCCGCTAAACGCCTCATCGGAGTGCTGCCCGACGGCTTGCGTGTCTTCGATCGCCTGAGCGGTCTGCAACTCATCGTGTATGCCGGTCTGCTGCGCGGTATGCCGCGCGAGGTCGTCGTCGCCCGGGCCGGCGAGTTGCTCGAGGCGCTGGGCCTGACGGCCGACAAGGACCAGCTGGTCACCGACTACTCCGCCGGCATGACCAAGAAGATCACCCTGGCCTGCGCCCTCGTCCACGCCCCCCGACTGCTCGTCCTGGACGAACCTTTCGAGGCGGTCGACCCGGTCTCGGCCACCACGATCCGCAAGATCCTCCAGGGCTACGTCGACTCCGGAGGCACCGTCGTCCTGTCCAGCCACGTCATGGATCTCGTGCAGCGGCTGTGCAGCCATGTCGCCGTCATCTCCGGTGGCCGAGTGATTGCCGACGGCACCGTCGACGAGGTCCGCGACGGCACGAGCCTGGAGGAGCGATTCGTCGACCTGGTCGGCGGCCGGACCGACGTGGAGGGCCTGTCGTGGTTGCGGACCTGATCCGGCTCAAGTGGCAGTTGCTGCGCAACAGTGTCAAACGCAGCCCCTGGCAGATCGTCGGGCTGGTCATCGGTCTGCTCTACGGCCTGTTCATCGTCGGCACCGCCGTCGCCGGGCTGATCGCGCTGCGGGCCTGGTCGGACGTCGAGGCACTGCGGACCGGCTACGTCCTGGCCGGAGCGCTCCTGGTGCTCGGCTGGGTCCTCCTACCCCTGCTCGCCTTTGGCAACGACCCGACGCTGGACCCGGCCAGGTTCGCGACCTTCGCGATCCCCACCCGACCCTTCGTCATCGGGATGACGCTCGCCGCGCTCGTCGGTATTCCGGGCGTGGCCAGCGCGCTGGTGATGGCGGCGACCGTCGTCACCTGGTCCAGGTCCGTCCCGGCGGCGGCGGTCGGCCTGATCGCCGCGCCGATCGCCCTGTTCACCATGGTGGTCGCCGGCCGGCTGGCGAGCACCGCCTTGGCCCGGGTCATGCAGTCCCGGCGGGGTCGCGACCTGACCGTCTTCGTCACCCTGATCCTGGCCATCGGGTTCGGCCCGATCATCAGCGTGCTCACGTCGGGGTCGTTCGCGCTCGGTCTGGCCCGCCTGCGCACCGTCGCCGACGTGGTCGCCTGGACCCCGTTGGGCTGGGCGTTCGCCGCGCCGGCCGACGCCGCAGGCGGTGCGCTCGGGATCGCCCTTGTACGGCTCGTCCTCGCCGTCGCGTTCCTGGCCGGCCTGCTCGTGCTGTGGGGAAGGGCCCTGCGCGCGGCCACCGAGAACCCGTTCGCGACGGTCACCGAACGCACCACCGTGCGCGGTGACGGCCTCGGCTGGTTCGGCCGGCTGCCGGCCACGCCGACCGGGGCGATCGCGGCCCGCATGCTGACCTACTGGCGACGCGATCCCCGGTTCGTCTCCGGGGCGCTGCTCACCCCGTTCATCCCGCTGTTCCTGCTCATCCCCTACTTCACGACGGGGCGGCGCGATCCCACGATGCTGCTGGCCATGGCCCCGTTCGGCTGCTTCCTGCTCGGCTGGTCCGAACACAACAACGTGGCATACGACTCCACGGCCTTCTGGTCCGAGGTGGCCGCCGGCGTCTCCGGTGTGGCCGACCGGCTCGGCCGGCTCGTCCCCAGCCTGGTCCTGTTCGTCCCGATGGCCGTCGGCTACTCGCTGCTGTCGGCGTCGATGACCGGTCGTTGGGCGCTCCTGCCTGGGCTGATCGGTTTGTCCTTCGGGATCGGCGGGGCGGGCTACGGGATGAGCATGGTGATGTCGGCGGTCAAGCCCTATCCGGTCCCGTCTCCGGGGGACAGTCCCTTCGCCACTCCGACCGGTGCGGTCGGTATCACCTTCGCCGTCCAGTCCATCGGGTCGGCCATCATGCTCGCGCTCGCGTCGCCGCTTATCGTCCTGGCGGTCCTGTCCCTCATGGGGCAGGACTGGGCGATCTGGGCGCTGCTCGGACTCGGGCTCGTTCTCGGGCCGGTCTACTTCCTCGTCGGCCTGCGCATCGGTGCCGCCCGATTCGACTCCCGGGCACCGGAACTCCTGGCCACCCTCAACGTGGCCCGATAAGCCCGAGCCCGACGATCGGGCCCGAACTCAGACCACGGTGAGGATCTCGGGGCCGTGGTCGGTGATCAGGATGGTGTGTTCGAACTGCGCCGACCGTCGGCGGTCCCGCGTGACCACCGTCCACCCGTCGTCCCACAGATCCCACTCATGACCGCCGAGGGCGAGCATGGGTTCGACCGTGAACGTCATGCCGGGCTCGATGACCGTCGCGTAGCCCGGTGCCGCGTCGTAGTGCGGGATCACCAGACCGGAATGGAATGCGCTGCCGATGCCGTGGCCGGTGTAGTCCCGGATCACGCCGTAGCCGAATCGCCGGGCGTACGACTCGATGACCCGCCCGATCACGTTGATCTCCCGACCCGCCACCGCGGCGCGGATGCCGCGCATCATCGCCTGCTCGGTGCGCTCGATCAGCAGCCGGGACTCCTCGTCGACCCGCCCGACCGGGTAGGTCGCGTCGGTGTCGCCGTGCACCCCGTGGATGTATGCCGTCACGTCGATGTTGACGATGTCTCCCTCGCGCAACGGGCGCAGGTCCGGGATGCCGTGGCAGATCACCTCGTTGACGCTGGTGCAGATCGACTTGGGGAAGCCCCGATAGCCCAGCGTCGAGGGGTACGCCCCGTGGTCGAGCATGAAGTCGTGCGCCACCCGGTCCAATTCGTCGGTTGTGACCCCGGGTGCGATGGCCGCGGCGGCCGCGGCCATCGCACCGGCGGCGACCCGCCCGGCGATCCGCATCTTCTCGATGGTCTCGGGATCCTTGACCTCACTGCCGGAGAAGCGTTCGGGACCGGGACGCCCGACATACTCCGGTCGGATGATCGAGGCGGGCACGTCCCGGCGCGACGTGACGCGATGCGCAGTCACGGGGGAGGCGGTGGTGGGGGCCGCAGGCATAGGCTTCAGTGTAGGTTGCGCCCCAGCCGAGACACCCGCACAGACCCCCACTGGAGGACGACGTGGTCTACTGGTTCAACACCCGCACGCGCCAGGTCGAGTCCGACGAGGACCGCTCCCGCGACGACGAGGTCATGGGCCCGTACGCGACTCGCGACGAAGCCGAGCACGCCTTCGAGATCGCCCGTCGCAAGACCGAGGAGTGGGACGCGCGCGAGCAGGCCTGGGATGAAGATGGCCTGCGCTCGCCCGGGGATACCCAGGACTGACCTTCCGGGACGCGTCGTCCCCCAAACAGGCCGACCGAGGGTCCCACCGACGACCGGACGTTACAGGTCGAAGGAGTGCGCGACGTCCGGGAAGGTGCCGTCGGCGACCTCCTGGGCGTACTCCTTGGCCGCCTCGAGCAGCACACCGCGCAGGTCGGCATACGCCTTGACGAACTTGTTCGTCCGCCCGCCGCGCAGGCCCGCGAAGTCCTGCCAGACGAGCACCTGGGCGTCACAGTGCGGCCCGGCGCCGATCCCGATCGTGGGGATGGTGAGTTCCTCGGTGATCCGCTGGGCGACGGCCATCGGCACCATCTCCAACACGACGGCATACGCGCCGGCCCGTTCGATGGCGATCGCATCGGCCAAGACCTCGTCGGCCTCCTCGCCGCGGCCCTGGATGCGATAGCCGCCCAGGGCGTGTTCGCTCTGCGGGGTGAACCCCACGTGACCCATGACCGGGATGCCGCGGGCGGCCAGGAACTCCACCTGCGGGGCCATCTCGCGCCCGCCCTCGAGCTTGACGGTGTGCGCCAGCCCCTCCTTCATGAAGCGCACCGCGGTGTGGTACGCCTGCTCCGGGCTGACCTGGTACGACCCGAAGGGCAGGTCGGCCACCACAAGCGCCTTCTTCACCGAGCGGGTCACCGCCCGCACCAGCGGGATGAGTTGGTCGACGGTCACCGGGACCGTCGTCGGCAGACCGTAGACGTTGTTGCCCGCCGAGTCGCCGACCAGCAGGACCGGTATGCCCGCCTCGTCGAAGATCTGCGCCGAGTACATGTCGTATGCCGTCAGCATCGCCCACTTCTCGCCGGCCGCCTTCTTGGCGTGCAGGTGCGGGATGCGGACCTGTTTGGTCGGTGGCCCGGAGGACTGGCGGGGGCCCGAGCCGTACGGGTTGGCCTCCTCCGATCCGGACCGGCCCGTCTTCGATGAAGCCTGGTGGTCGGCCGTGGCGGACCTCGACTGCTCAGTCATGGGCTCATCGTAGGCGGCGCCGGACCCCCGGCATACGGAACGCACCCCCCGGCATACGGGCGGGCGACGGGGCGGCGTAACGCGCCGGAAACCTGCCTGCGGCAGGATGAGTCCATGGATCGCCAGCAAGAGTTCGTCCTGCGCACGATGGAGGAGCGGGACATACGCTTCGTGCGGCTCTGGTTCACCGACGTCCTCGGGACGTTGAAGTCGGTCGCCATCGCGCCCGCGGAGATGGAGGGGGCCTTCGCCGAGGGGATCGGTTTCGACGGATCGGCGATCGAGGGCCTGTCCCGGGTCTACGAGGCGGACATGCTCGCCAAGCCCGACCCGTCCACCTTCCAGGTCCTGCCGTGGCGCGGCGACAACCCCGGCACGGCCCGAATGTTCTGCGATCTCATGCTCCCGGACGGTTCGCCCAGCCCGGCCGACCCGCGCAACGTACTGCGCCGGGCCCTGTGGCGGGCCGGCGAACTGGGGTTCACCTTCTACACCCATCCGGAAATCGAGTTCTACCTGCTCGACCCGGTGGCCGCGGCCAAGGGGCGGCCCGTGGCGATCGACGAAGCCGGCTACTTCGACCACGTCGCCCACGGCGCCGGCACCGACTTCCGGCGCACCGCGATCACCATGCTGGAGAACATGGGGATCTCCGTCGAGTTCAGTCACCACGAGGCCGGGCCCGGACAGAACGAGATCGACCTGCGGTATGCCGATGCGTTGACGACCGCGGACAACATCATGACCTTCCGGACGGTCATCAAGGAGGTCGGCCTCGAACAGGGCGTCTTCGCCAGCTTCATGCCCAAGCCGTTCACCAACCACCCCGGCTCGGGGATGCATACCCACCTGTCGCTGTTCGAGGGGGACCGCAACGCCTTCAACGAGCCCGGCGCGCCGTACCAGTTGTCGACGACCGGCCGCAGGTTCATCGCCGGCCTGCTGCGGCACGCCGCCGAGATCTGCGCGGTCACCAACCAGTGGGTCAACTCGTACAAGCGGCTCTGGGGCGGCGGGGAGGCACCGGCATACCTCACCTGGGGTCGCAACAACCGGTCCGCGCTGGTCCGGGTGCCGATGTACAAGCCGACCAAGGACAACGCCACCCGAGCCGAGATGCGCTCGATCGACGCGGCGTGCAACCCGTACCTCGCCTTCGCCGTCGTCCTGGCCGCCGGGTTGAAGGGGATCGAGGGGGAGTACGAACTGCCCGCCGAGGCCGAGGACGACGTGTGGAGTCTGACCCCGCAAGAGCGTGATGTCATGGGCATCCAGGCCCTGCCGTCGTCCCTGGGCGATGCGCTGCGGCTGATGGAGAACAGCGACCTGGTGGCCGAGACCCTCGGCGAACACGTCTTCGACTTCTTCCTGCGCAACAAGCGCCAGGAGTGGCGCGAGTACCGCGAGCAGGTCACCCAGTTCGAGCTCGACAAGCTCTTGTCCCGGTTGTAAGCCGGTGGGCGCAGCCTCGGTGGGTGGACGGCCCGTCGGCGCCCGGTCATCGACCGCGGCCGCCCGACTGGCCCGACTGGGTTTCGCGGACCCCGCCAAGGCCGCCACGCTGCTGTCGACGCCGCTGCTCGCCGGGTTCCTCGACCCGATGGACGAGGTGTTCGCCGACGGACTGGCCGAGGCGCTGGCGGAATCCGCCGATCCCGATCAGGCGCTGCTCGCCCTCGTCCGGGTCGTGGAGTCGCTGGACCGCGCCGACCTGGACCGCGCGGCCACCTCGACCGCGGGGCTGCTCGCCGCGCTGAGGGTTCCCGGCACCGGGCGGCGCCGACTGCTGGCCGTGCTCGGCTCCTCCGCGGCCCTCGGCGACCACCTGGTCCGGCATCCCGAGCACTGGGTGGCCGCGACCACCGCCACCGACCTGGACGTGGAGGACCGACGGGCCGCGATGTGCGCCGCCGTCCGAGACCTGCCGTATGCCGATGCGCTCGACGCGTTGCGGGTGGAGTACCGCCGACAACTGATCGGGGTGGCCGCCATCGACCTGACCGCGGCCGACCCGCTGGACCGGATGCCGGCGACCGCCGCGGCGCTGGCGGACCTGGCGGAGGCCGCGCTCGAGGGGGGCCTGCTCATCGCCCGACAGGAGTACGGTCCGGGCCACGAGCGCTGCCGGCTGGCCGTCATCGCGATGGGCAAGACCGGTGGTCGGGAACTCAACTACGTCAGCGACGTCGACGTCATCTTCGTGGCCGAACCCGCCTCCGGGGTCGCAGAGGACGAGGCCATGGCGATCGGCCACGTGTTGGCCACCGGCGTGATGAAGGCCTGCTCCCAAGCGACGTCGGAGGGCACCTTGTGGCCGGTCGACGCCGCGCTGCGACCCGAGGGCAAACAGGGCCAGTTGGTGCGCACCGTCGCCAGCCACGTCGCCTACTACGAACGCTGGGCCAAGACCTGGGAGTTCCAGGCCCTCCTCAAGGCCCGCTGCGTCGCCGGCGACATGGACCTCGGCACGGCATACCACGCGGCGATCTCACCGATGGTCTGGGAGGCGGCCGGGCGCGAGAACTTCGTCGAGGACGTCCAGGCGATGCGTCGCCGAGTCGAAAAGCACATCCCCGCCGCAGAGGCCCAACGCCAGCTCAAACTCGGCAAGGGCGGCCTACGGGACGTGGAGTTCTCCGTCCAACTCATGCAACTCGTCCACGGCCGCTCCGACCCGAGCCTGCGCTCGCCGACGACCCTGGAGGCCTTGGCGGCGCTCGGCGCCGGCGGCTACCTGGCCCGCGAGGACGCGGCGACCCTCGACACGGCATACCGGATGCTGCGCAGCCTGGAACACCGGATCCAACTCTTCCGCCTGCGGCGAACCCACTTGATGCCGACCAGCCCGCCGGACCTGCGGCGACTCGGGCGGGCTCTCGGTTACCCGCGCGACTCCGCGGCCGAGATCGTCAAGGCCTGGCAGGCCCAGGCCCGCGAGGTCCGCCGGATCCACGAGAAGCTGTTCTACCGGCCGCTGCTGGCGGCGGTGGCCCGCCTCAGCCGCGACGAACACGGCCTGACGACGGCCGCGGCGCGGGATCGACTCAAGGCGCTGGGGTTCGGCGACCCGGCGGGCGCGATGCGGCACCTGGAGTCGCTGGTCACCGGGATGAGCCGGCGGGCCGCGATCCAGCGCCACCTGCTGCCGGTGATGCTCGGCTGGTTCGCCGACGAGGCCGACCCCGACGCCGGATTGCTGTCGTTCCGGCGGGTCAGCGACGAACTCGGCTCGACGCATTGGTACCTGAAGATGCTGCGCGACGAGGGCCGGGCCGCCGAACTCCTCGCCCACTCGCTGGGCCGCAGCCGGTATGCCGCCGACCTGCTGATCCGCTCCCCGGAATCGGTGGCGGTCCTCGGCGACCCCGCAGGGTTGAAACCGCGGTCCGCCGCAGCGCTGATCGCCACCATGACCGCGGCCGCGGGCCGCCAGGACGACCCGGATCAGGCGATGGCCGCCGCCCGCGAGATCCGCGCCGCCGAACTGGCCCGGATCACCTTCGCCGTCCTCGCCGGGGAACTCGACCAGCGCGGCCTCGGCAACGCCCTGTCCGACCTGACGCAGGCGCTGGTCCAGGTCGCGTTGGCGCTGGCGATCGCCCGGATCGGCGGGACCGAACCCGTGCCCGTCGACATGGCCGTCATCGCGATGGGCAGTTTCGGGGGACGGGAGATGGGGTTCGGCTCCGATGCCGACGTGATGTTCGTGCACCGCCCGAACCGGGAGGTGTCGGAGGCCGACGCACAGGCGGTCGCGGTGCGGATCGTCCAGGAACTCGTCCGCCTGCTCGGCGGGGCGGGGCCCGACCCGGGGCTCGCGTTGGACGCCGACCTGCGACCTGAGGGCAAGAACGGCCCACTCGTGCGCAGCCTGGAGGCGTATGCCGCCTACTACGAGCGGTGGGCCCTCACCTGGGAGTTCCAGGCGCTGCTGCGAGCCCGGCCGGTGGCCGGCGACGAGCGTCTCGGCGCCGATTTCGTGGACCTGGTGAACCCGCTGCGGTATCCCCCGAACGGGATCGACCCCAAGGCCGTGCTGGAAATCCGCCGGATGAAGGCGCGGGTGGAGTCCGAGCGACTGCCGCGGGGGGCCGAACCCCGGCTTCATCTCAAACTCGGTCCCGGCGGGATGACCGACGTCGAATGGACCGCGCAGCTGCTCCAACTCCGGTATGCCGGTGCCGACCCGGCCCTGCGCGTCACCGGGACCGTCGAGGCCCTGGAGGCGGCGGTCGCCGGCGGGTTCCTGGCGGCGGAGTCGGCGGCCATCCTCATCGACGCCTGGTCGCTGGCGACCTCGATCCGCAGCGCCAACCTGCTGTGGCGCGGTCGACCCTCCGATCAGGTGCCGAGTGCGGTGCGCGACGGCGACGGGGTCGGACGGATCATCGGGCGGCCGCCCGGTTCGGGCACGGCACTGGTCGAACAGTGGATGAGCACCGGGCGGCACGCCCGGCCGGTCGTGCGGGCCGAGTTCTACGACTCCTGACGGCAACGGGCACCAGGCATACCCGGCATACCCTGCCGGGCGGACCCGCGCGAACCCGGGGACGCCTTGCGAGGCCCTTGCGAAGGAAAGTTGCGGCGGCAACCGGTAACTTCGATTCGGTGAGCGCCGGGGCGACGACGGAGGCGAGTTACCGCGAGGTCCTCGCCCATCCGCGCTACCTGCCGCTCTTCCTGGCCGCGGTCGCCTCGAGCATCGGTGACGTGGTCGCCAGGTTGGCGGTCGCCGCGGTCGTCTTCCACGAAACCCACTCCCCGATGGCGACCGCGCTGACGCTGGCGGTCAGCGTGCTGCCGTCCGTCTTCGGTCGCAGCCTGCTGGGTCCACTCGTCGACCGCTTCGCGGTCCGTCAGGTGTTGGTGGCGACCCATGTCTGCCGCGCCGGCTGCGTCGCGGTGCTCGTCGCGCTCGTCGGCGCTCGGGCCCCGATCGGTGCGCTGCTGGCCGCGGTCTTCGTGCTGGAGGTGCTCGGCGGCCCGGCGCCGTCGGCCAATATCGTGCTGCTGACCCGGCTCTTCCCCGAACGATCCCGGTACGCCCGGGCGATGGCCCTGACCGCGCTGTCGGAGCAGGTCGCCCAGGCCGTTGGGTTCACCGCCGGAGGTGTGCTCGTCGCCCTCCTCGGGGCCCGAACCGCCCTGCTCGCCGACCTCGGCACGTTCGTGGTCCTGGCGGTGGTGGTCGCCGCCGTCGCGCCCCGAGGTGGCGCCTTCGCCGAACCCTCCCGCGGTCTACGTGGCCTGGCCCGCGACCTGCGGGTGGCCGCGGGGTACCTCAGCCGGCATCGGGTCTTGCTCCCGCTCGCCCTGCTCGGCGTCGTCGCGAGTGTGGCGATCGCCGCGCCCGAGGCGGCCGCCATCCCGTATGCCGGGGGAGCCAAGGCCGGTGGCGTGCTGATGGGTTCGTTGATGGCCGGGGCCACCGCGGGCCTGCTGGTGATCGGGCGGTGGCCCGTCGAGCGTTCGATCAGCCGCCTGGTGCCGCTCGCGATCGCCATGCCGATCCCGCTGTTGGCCACCGAGCTGCGGCCGCCGATCGAGGTCGTCGTGGCCCTGTGGTTCGTCAGCGGCGCCCTCCAGGCGTTCATGTTGCCGCTGCAGACGGCCGTGGCGTTGCTGGCCCCGCCCGAGCTGCGCGGTCGGGTGTACGGATTCGCCGGTGCCATGTCGTTGACCGCCGGCGGCCTGTCCTTCCTGGCCACGGGCTGGCTCGGCGAACTCATCGGGCCAGCCCGGGCGGTCGGGATCATCGCCGCCGGAACGCTCGTCGCCGTCCTGGTCCTCGCGATCCGCTGGCCGACGGCCGAACTGTCGGCCGCTCTCGGGCGCAACGACTCGTCCTGACCGGCGCGCCGAGATAGCGTTGCCCCGTGCCGATCTCCGTCTTCCTCCTCGACGATCACGAGATTGTCCGGCGCGGCGTTCGAGAGCTGCTCGAGCAGGCCGGCGACATCGTCGTCATCGGCGAATCGGGGTCCGCGGCGGAGGCGACCCGGCGGATCCCCGCGCTGCGTCCCGACGTCAGCCTGCTGGACGCGCGACTGGCCGATGGGTCCGGCATCGACGTATGCCGCGACGTCCGCAGTGTCGACGACTCGCTGCGTGTCCTCATCCTCACGTCCTACGACGACGCCCAGGCGTTGCGTGCCGCCGTGCTGGCCGGTGCCCTCGGTTATGTGCTGAAGAACGTCCGGGGCAACGATCTGGTCGAGACGATCCGCCGCGTGGCCGCGGGCGACCTGCTCTTCGACGAACACGAGATCGCCGGCGCCCGGGCCAGCTTGTCCGAGACCAGCGAGGACCCGCGGCTGGCCACCTTGACGGCCCAGGAGCGCCGCATCCTGGACCATGTCGCCGCCGGGATGACCAATCGGCAGATCGCCCAGGACATGTTCCTCGCCGAGAAGACGGTGAAGAATTACGTGACGTCCATCCTGGCCAAGCTCGGGATGGAGTCGCGCACCCAGGCCGCCGTGTTCGCCGCCACCCGCGTCTTGCCCCACCGAACAACGCTGCGCTGAAACACGATTCGTCGATCTCGATCTCGATCTCGACCGAGGATCGGGACGAACCGGCGCGGGGACCTTTGGCCCTGTGCCGGCATACCTGGTGGGGTGTTGGCTCGACCGTATGCCGATCGACGCCACCGCGGGGCGCGCCCCCTACCGGCAGGGCGACGGCAGTGACGTCGTGGCCGTGCTCGCGGACGACGGCCACGCCCCCGAAACCGCCCGCCTCGCCGTCGCCGAGGCGCGCCATCGCGGCGGGCGGGTGCGCTTCGTCCAGGCCCTGCCGGACGGGGCCGACGCGGACGAACTCGCCCGGGTCGACCGGCTCACCTTCCGGGCCGGCATCCGGGCGATGGAGTCCGAACCGGGGATCGCCTGCACCTTCCAGAGCGTGTCCGACCCGATGACGATGCCCGTGGGAGGCGGGCCGGATTGGGTACGTGAGGCCGCGGTCGTCGTCCTGTCCGACGTCGCACTCGCCGATCGCCTTCATCTGCGGCCGGGGTGTCGGGTCGTCGTCGCGACCGCGACCTGAACCGGCGCGCCTAGCATGTGGGCGTGACCGATGCGTCCGCGCCGTCTGCGCCGTCCGATCGAGCCGTCATCTCCCTGCTCGACGCCGTGGTCGCCGTCAGCTCCGACCTCGACCTCGGCGAAGTCCTCGCCCGGCTCGTCGGCACGGCCTGTCGGCTGGTGGATGCGCAGTACGGAGCCCTCGGTGTCCTGTCCGGCGCTCACCCGGGGCTGGCCGATTTCGTCACCGAGGGTCTGACCCGGGAGCAGCGGGCCCTGATCGGCCCGGCACCCGAGGGCCACGGCATACTCGGCCTGCTGATCAACGACCCTCGTCCGTTGCGGCTGACCGACCTGACCGACCATCCCGCATCGGTCGGCTTCCCACCCGGGCACCCGCCCATGCGCACCTTCCTCGGTGCCCCGGTCCTGGTGCGCGGTCAGGTGTTCGGCAATCTGTACCTCACCGAGAAGCGCGGTGGCCGGGACTTCACCGACGACGACGAACGGGTCGTCGTGGCGCTGGCCGCCGCCTCCGGTGTCGCCATCGAAAACGCCCGGCTCTACGCCCTCGCCCATCGACAGCGGCAGTGGTCCGAGGCGGTCGCCGCGGTGAACCGGACGGTGCTGCGCGGCGTCAACCCCGGACAGGTCGCCGCCGAGATGGCCAGGTGGGCGGCCGAGGTCGCCGTCGCCCCGTTGGCCGTGGTGTCGCTGGCCGAGGAGGGCGGCGGCCAACTGGTCATCGAGGCCGCCGTCGGGCCGCACGGCCGGGAGGTCGCCGCGCTCGTCGGCAGCCTGATGGGCAGTCCCCATTGGCGCGAGGTGTTGGCCTCACGGCACCCGCTGCTCCTGCTCTCGCGCACCGGCGACGAGGGGGATCCACCGGCCGGGGCGCTTCGGGTCGCCGGGGGACTGGACCGCCACGGCGCGACCGTCGTGACTCCCATCGTGGCCGGCGACACGGCATACGGACTGCTCGCCGTGGGCTGGCCTGAAGGGGCGCAGGACCTGGCCGCCGAACACGTCGAAGCCCTCGGCCGGTTTGCCGAACAGGTCGGCCTGACGCTGGCCGCCCAGGGGTCGCAACGGGACCGGGCCCGCGCCGGGGTACTCGAAGACCGCGAGCGGATCGCTCGGGACATGCACGACCTGGTCATCCAGCGCCTGTATGCCACCGGGCTGTCGCTGCAGGGCGTGGCGCGTCACCTGACCGGGTCGGTGGCCGAGCGCGTCGACCAGGCGGTCGACGAGATCGACCTGGCCGTCAAGGAGATCCGCAGCACGATCTTCGCGCTGCACGACACCCGCGCCCGGGGCCAGCTGGCCGCAGAACTGGGGGAGGTGGTGGCCGGGTTCGTCGTCTCGCTGGGGTTCGTCCCGCGCCTGGTGCTGGCCGGTGATCTGGAGGCCCTGCCGGATCCGATCGGGCGGGATGTGGTGGCGGTCGTGCGCGAGGGCCTGTCCAACGCGGTCCGGCACGCCCAGGCCAGGGCGATGTCGGTCGAGGTGCGGGTCACCGCCGAGCGTGTTGTCGTCGAGGTGGTCGACGACGGGGTCGGTATGCCGTCGGCGATGGATCGTCGCTCCGGCCTGGGCAATCTGGTCGAACGCGCCGAACTCAACCGTGGCACCCTGACGACTCGGTCCCGCCGCCGCGGCGGAACCATCGTGCGCTGGCAGGTTCCGCTCACCTGAGTGGGCGGCGGGTGCGCGGCCGGCTCAGTGGTTGCCGGCCATCAACTCGCCGATCCGAGTACGGTCGGCGCCGGCGGCCGGCATCTCGGCGACCACCTTCCCGGCGTGGATGACGGCGATCCGGTCCGAGAGGGAGAGGATCTCGTCGAGTTCGGCGGAGACGAGGAGCACGGCCGCACCGGCGTCACGGGCCTCGACGATCCGGCGGTGGATGAACTCGATCGAGCCGACGTCCACCCCCCGGGTCGGTTGCGCGGCCATCAGCAGACGGGGCCGGGCGCTCATCTCGCGGGCGACGACGACCTTCTGCTTGTTGCCCCCGGACAGGCTCGACGCTGGCAGGTCGCCGCTCGGGGTGCGGATGTCGAACTCACCGATCCACCGGCGGGCGTTCTCGGCGATCGCCCGCCGGTCACGCACCGGCCCGTTGCTGAACCCGGGTTCGCGGAACCGGTTGAGGACCAGGTTATCCGCGATCGAATAGGTCGCGACCAGCCCGTGCTTCTCGCGGTCCTCCGGGACGTGGCCCATCCCGGCGTCGTGGGTCTCCCGGGGGTCCGCGTGGGTGATGTCCCGCCCGGCCAGGTGGATGGCGCCCGACTTGGGTGGCCGCATTCCGGCGATCGCCTCGACGAGTTCGCGCTGCCCGTTGCCCTCGACGCCGGCCACGCCGACGATCTGTCCGGCGTGGACGGTCAGGGAGAAACCGTCGACCGCGGGGAGCCGGCGATCGTCGAGAACCTGCAGGTCGGTGATCCGCAGGACCTCGTCGCCGATCGTCGGCTCGTCCTTGTCGACCCGCAGGACCACGGCTCGACCGACCATGAGCTGGGCCAGCCCCGCCGAGTCCGTCTCGCCGGCCCGGACCTCACCGACCACCGTCCCACGGCGCAGGACATAGACCCGGTCGGCGACGGCGAGCACCTCGCGCAGCTTGTGGGTGATGAACACGATCGAGGTACCCCGCGCCGCGAGGTCCTTCATGACGGCGAGCAGTTCGTCGGTTTCCTGTGGGGTCAGCACCGCCGTCGGCTCGTCGAGGATGAGCAGGCGCACCTCGCGCGAGAGGGCCTTGATGATCTCGACCCGCTGTTGGGTGCCGACCGGCAGATCCTCGATGACCGCGTCCGGGTCGACCCGCAGTCCGTGCCGCTCCGAGATGGTGCGGACCAACTCTCGCGCCCGGGCCAGGTCGAGGGTGAGACCCTTCATGGGCTCGTTGCCGAGGACGACGTTCTCGGCGACCGTCATGACGGGGACGAGTTGGAAGTGCTGATGGACCATCCCGATGCCGCGGGCGATGGCGTCCTTGGGGTCCTTGATCGGAGACGCGTCGCCACCGACGACGATGGTTCCCGAGTCCGGGGTGACCAGCCCGAAGATCTGCTTGACGAGCGTCGACTTGCCCGCGCCGTTCTCGCCGAGCAGGGCGACGATCTCGCCGGGTTCGACGTGCATGGAGATGCCGTCGTTGGCACGCACCGAACCGTAGACCTTGGTCAGTCCGGAGATCTCCAGCAGCCGACCGGCCCCGGTGTCGCTCACGAGCCCTCTCCCTTCACGAACGGGGTTCCCTCGGCAGCCGGTGGCCGGACCCGACCCGCCGCGATGGCGAGCACGACCAGGGTCAGGACATAGGGCAACAGGCCGGTGAACTGATAGGGGATGTTGATGACCTGGTCGCTCTGCAACTGGGACGCCAGCCCGGTGGCGAAGCCGAAGAACAGTGCGGCCGCGAAGGCCCGGGCCGGTCGCCAGATACCGAAGATCATGATCGCCAGAGCGAGGAAGCCCCGACCCGAGGTCATCCCGATCTCGAAGGTGCTCGTCGCCTCCATCGAGATGTATGCCCCTGCCGCGCCGGCGAGCAGGCCGGCAAGCGTGGTGTTGGCGAAGCGCAGCGCGTTGACCTTGATCCCGGCGGTGTCGGCGGCCGACGGGTACTCGCCGACGGCGCGGGTCCGCAGGCCCCACCGGGTGTGGAACAGCATGACGTGGAGGAACACGACGACCAGGATCGTCAGCAGCGCGATCGGGCCGCCGGTGAAGAAGACCGGCCCGATGAGCGGGATCTTCGACAGCACCGGCACCTCGAAACGGGGCATGACCGCCGGCAGGGTGTTGCCCTGGGCGTAGTAGAACGAGGTGATCCCGGCCGCCACGATATTGAGCACGACCCCGGCGATGATCTGGTCGAGCCGCAGCGTGACCGCCATCCAGGCCAGGAAGGCGCCGGCGACCAGCCCGGTGAGCATGCCGATGGCCACGCCGGCGATCAGCGAACCGGTGGCCGCCGCGCCGAAGAAACCACCGAACGCAGCCGCCGCCATCTGGCCCTCGATGCCGATGTTGACCACCCCGGAGCGTTCGCAGACCACGCCGACGAGGGCCGCGAGGACGAGCGGCACGGCATACGACCAGGCGAACCTGAACACTGAGGTGGACGTGGCCGGCTGAACGGCATACCAGAGGTATGCCAGGACGACGACGACGAGGGTCACGGCGACGGTCGCCGCGTTGCGGTGCAGGAAGGTCCTCACGCCAGTCCTCCCGTCTGCGTCGCCGGCAGGGCCGCTTCGGCGGGGGCGCCGCGGCGGGCGAGCAGTTTGGTCAGGACGGGGATGGACACCAGCAGCAGCGTGACCGCCATCAGCAGGTCGACGATCTCCGGCTTGATCCCGGTCTGGAACTGCAGGTTCGCCGCGCCCGCGCGCAATGCGCCGACGAGGAAGGCCGCGGGGATGGTGGCGATCGGGTTGGACCGGGCGAGCAGCGCGATGGTGATGCCGTCGAAACCGAGGCTGGTGTTGAAGCTGGATTCGTAACGGTGCGTGACTCCGAGGGTTTCGATTGCGCCACCGAATCCGGCCAGCGCCCCGGCGAGCGCCATCGCCGCGACGGTGACGCGCTTGATCCGGATGCCGGCGTACCGGGCGGCCTGGGCGTTGCGGCCGACCGTGTTGAACGAGAACCCGGTCGTCGTCCGCGACAGCAGCCAACCCACCGCGACCGCCAGGATCACGGCGATGGGGAAGCCGACCGGCACGATCCCGATGTCGTCGAGCATCGCGCCGTCGGCGATCCGGGCGGTTCGCACCAGGTCCTGACCGGGTTCCTTGAGCGGGTTCTGGACGATGTACTCGATGACCCCGAACGCGATCGAGTTGAGCATGATCGTCGAGATGACCTCGTGGACGTTGCGGGTGGCCTTGAGCGCGCCGGCGATCCATGCCCACACGGCGCCCAGCAGGGCACCGGCGACCAGGCATACGAGGAGGAGAAGGGGCGCGGGCGCGGTCCGCAACGAGACACCCAGCCACGCCGCCGCCAACGCGCCGAACAGCAACTGGCCCTGCGCGCCGATGTTGAACAGGCCGACCCGCAGCGGGATGACGACCGCAAGACCGGTGAGGATCAGCGGGGTCGTCTTCTGCAGTGTGCTGTTCAGCCCGTCACTGGTGAACAGCGCCCCGTCGAACAGCGAGCGATAGGCGAACCCCGGGTTGACGCCCTGGGCCCGGATGAGCAGCGCCCCGACCCCGAACGCCAGCGCCACCGCCACGACGGGCACGATGAACGCCTGGAAGCGCACGACGCCCTGCCAGGCGCCGCTGCCGAGGCTGCGCAGCGCAGAGGTCCGGGCCGGATGCTCCGGTTCGGTCGGGGTCTCGGGCATAGCCGCTCCTCGTGGGTCGGGCGCGTGGCAGGTGGTGCTGTGCTCACGGTATGCCGATGGCGGGCGCCGGGAGTGCCGGCGCCCGCCATCGGGTCACGTGTCGCGCACGTGTGACTGGGGTCAGCCCAGCTTGACGCCGGTCTGCAGGGTTCCGCTGCCGAGGTCGGCGACGATCTTGGCGACCGCGGACTTGACGTCGGCGGGCAGCTTGGCGTCGAAGTCGTGGAACGGGGCCAGGCCCGCCTTGCCCACGACATTGCCGCCCTTGAAGGTGCCGTCCTTGGCCTTCTTGATCAGGTCGGTCGTTCCGTCGGCCATCAGCTTCATCGCCGAGGTGACCAGGCACGGGTGCGCCTCGGGGACGGTGCCCCACTGGTCGGTGTCGACGCCGATGCAGTACACGGACGTGCCCGCGCCGGAGGCCTTGGCGACCTCGCCGAGGGCGCCGTTGCCGGTCTTGCCGCCGGCGCCGAAGATCACGTCGGCCTTCTGGTCGAGCTGCTTGCGGGCCTCGTTCGCGCCCCAGGTCGGGTCGTTCCACTCCTTGCCGTCGGAGGGGTGGTACACCGTCTTGACCTGGATGGCGGGGTTCGCGGCCTTGGCGCCGGCCTCGTAACCCATGGCGTATTTCTGGACCGGCGGGATCTTGGCGCCGAGCACCTGGCCGATGACATTGGTCTTGGACAGCTTGCCGGCGAGGAACCCGGCCATATACCCGGCCTGGTCCTCGGGGAAGGTCAGGCCCGCGACATTGGCGATCTCCTTGGCCTGGAACTGGTCGATGCCGATGAACTTGGTGCCGGTGGCGCTCGGGGCGGCGGTGTCGGTGGCCTCGCCGAGGTTGAAGCCGACGGTGACGACGACGTCGTACTTGGCGTCGGTGAAGAACTTGATGTTCTTGGCGTAGTCCTTGGGATCCGACGTCTCGACGTACTTGGCCTGGGCGCCGGTGGCGTCCTTGGCCGCCTGGACGCCCTCCCAGCCGGCCTGGTTGAACGACTTGTCGTCGATCTTGCCGGCGTCGGTGACCAGGCCGACGCAGAAGACGTCGGCGGCACCGCAGTCGGGGGAGCCGGCCGTGCCGCCGGTCGTGGGGGAGCCCGAGGTCCCGCCACAGGCGGCCAGGGAGAGGGCGGCTACGGGCAGCAGTGCGAGGTAACGCGTGGCCTTCATATCGGAGGTGCTCCTTCGTGGTCGTCGCCGGTCGGGTGGCGACCCCAGATGCGATGTGTTCGGTGCGATGTGTTCGGTGTGATGTATGCGGGTCGCTCGCCGGGCGCGGGCGCGTCGTCGAGTCCCCCTGGTGCGCCGATGGTACGCCGGGGGGCGTGCAGGTCCGGCACGGGCGCGCCCGATGTGATGGGCTCGTTACTGGCCGGTCGCCACACCCGTCACATCCGCCACTGCCGTCACCAGCCGGGGGCCGAACTCCAGCCCGCGTCGATTGGGATCGTGACCCCGGTGATGGCCGAGGCGCCCGGCCCGGCGAGGAAGGCGATCGTCGCGGCCACCTCCTCGGGGCGCACCGGGCGCCGCAGTGCCGCCGTCCGGCACCACCGCTCGTACCCGTCTGGCCAGTCCCGCTCCAGCCCGTCGCGGTCGATCAGCCCCGGGGCGACGCCGACGACCCGGATGCCGCGCGACCCGAGTTCCTGAGCGGACGCGGCGACCAGGTGATGGACGGCGGACTTGAAGACGGCATACGCGGCGTGCCCGGGGGCCGGGCGGATACCCTCGATGCTCCCCACGACGACGATCACCGGAGAGCGGCGCGGGTCCATCCGAGGCCAGAGCGTGCCGAGCAGGGCGGCGGTCAGGCGCAGCGTGCCGGCATACAGGCGGTCCCACGTGGGGGTGTCCAGGTCCGCCCAGGGCGTGAGTTCCTGGCTCGCGGCGTTCAGGACGAGCGTGTCGATCGGACCGAGGTCGCGGCGCACCCGGCCGGCCAGGTCCAGGCATACCTCGTCCACGTCGGCCACCGCGAAATCAGCACCCACCGACACCGCGCGCCGCCCGCGAGCCCGGACCTGCGCCCGCAGGGCGTCGGCGGTGCCCTCGTCGCCGCGGTGATGGATCGCGACGTCGTGGCCGGCCTCGGCCAGGGCCAGGCAGGTCGCGATTCCGAGGGTGCCGGTGGCGCCGGTGACCAGGGCGACCCGCGAAGGTTCAGGAATCACGGGTCAACCCCTCGACGACGGCGCGGTGTTCGGGATGGGCCGCGATCAGGGCGGCCCGGGAGCCGAGCGTGAAGTCCTCGTCCTGGTATGCCGGTGTGCAGCAACAGGACACCAGCGTCCAGGCGCCGAGGGTGCGGGCGCCCTGCCAACGCCCGGCGGGGACGACGGCGGTGGGCGCGGCCGGGTCGAGTCGGTGGGTCACCGGGCCGTGGTCGTCGAAGACGGTGAGTTCGGCGGGGGCGCCGGCCAGCCAGACCCAGGCCTCGGTGACCCGCAACCGGTGCAGGGCGGAGAACCCGTCGGGGGAGTCGGCGAGCAGGAAGAGGATCGTGCTGGCCGCGCAGCTCCGGTCGCGGGGCGCCCACCAGCCGCCCTCGTCGGCCAACGGTTGCAGGCCGAGCGTCGCGATGACCGCCGCGACGGTGGTGTCCGGCCCCGGCCAGGAGCGGCTGCCGTGGCTCGGCTTTCTCGGCTCGTTCGGGTTGCTCATCTGGGCCCCGCGGTGGCGGCGCCGCGACGGGCCTCGGCGCCGCGTTCGCGACACCGGGCCAGCAGGTCGGCCTCGTCCAGCAGGGTGCTCCGCCGGTCGGCGACGACCCGTCGGCCGGCCACGAAGACATCGGTGACATCGCCGCGGCCGGCAGCGAACACCAACAGCGCGTGGACATCGTGGACCGGGGTCAGGTGCGGCTGGTCGAGGTCGAGCAGGATCAGGTCGGCCTGCTTGCCGACCTCAACGGTCCCGAACTCGTCGGCCATCCCGACCGCCCGGGCACCGCCGACCGTCGCGGCCCGCAGGATCTCGTGACTCGTCGTTGCGTCCGGCCGACCGGCGGTGAGCCGGGCCAGCAGCGCGGCCAGGCGCATCGCCGACCACATGTCCAGGTCGTTGCTCGACGAGCATCCGTCCGTGCCGATCCCGAGGCGGACACCGGTGTCGCGATACTCGTTCCACGACAGGGCCCCCGAGGCGAGTTTGAGATTCGACCCCGGGCAGTGGGCGACGGTGACCCCGGTGGCCGCGGCCAGCGCCCGGTCGGCGTCGCCGAGATGTACCCCGTGACCGATGACCACCGGCATACCCCCGTCGAGGAACCCGGCGTCAGCGAGGACCTGCAGTGGCGTTCGTCCGTATGCAGTTGCCACCTGGGCGTTTTCGGCTGCGGTTTCGCTCGCGTGCGTGTGCAGGACGGGGTGGGACCAGCCGCGGACGGCGTGGCGAAGTTCGGCCAGGTGGGTGGGCGAGACGAGGTAGGTCGAGTGTGGACACAGCACATCAGGGGTCTTCGGCCCGCCGGCCCGGTCGTTGACGCCGGGCCAGGCGGCGAGCGCGTCGAGGCGCGCATCCCAGGTCAGCCCGTCCGGCCCGGGGGAGTCGAAGAACACCGGTCCCGTGGCGTGCCGGATCCCGGCGGCGACGGCTCCGGCATGGGCGGCTTCCGCGTGCAGGTACATGTCGAGCATGGTGGTCGTCCCACCGCGCAGCGACTCCAGCGCCCCGAGGCGGGCGCCGAGTTCGACGGTGGCCGGATCCATCACGGCGCCCTCGGCGGCGAACACCCGGGTCAGGAAGCCGCCGAGGTCGACGTCCTCGGCCAAGCCGCGCAGCAGGGTCATCGAGGCGTGGGTATGCAGGTTGACCAGTCCCGGCATGAGCAGCCGCCGCCGGCCGTCGACCCGTTGGGCGCCTACGCTGCCCAACCCGCCCACCCTGCCCACCGTGGCGGCCGGGTCGAGCGTGCCGGCCGGGGCGATGGCGGCGATCCGGCCGTCTGCGATGAGCACATCGGCATCACGGAGGACGCTGGCCGACTCGTCGAGGGTGACGACGTAGGCGCACCCGGCGAGCAGGGTCCGGGTCACCGCGGCCCACCCGCCCGCCCCAGGACGAACGTCTCCAGCATCGACAAGACGCGTTCCCGTGCGTCGGCGAGCACGCGTTCGACTCCGTCGATCGTGATCGGTTCGACGGCCAGCCCGGCGCAGGGATTGCACACCACCGCGATCGCGGCATACCGCAGGCCAGCCTCGACGGCGAGCGTGCACTCGGGTACTCCCGTCATCCCGGCCACGTGCGCTCCCAGCAGCCCCGCCATCCGGATCTCGGCCGGCGACTCGAACCGCGGCCCCTCGAACGCGGCATACACCCCGCCGTCCCGCAGTCCCCGCCCGCCGGCCCGGGCGGCGTCCAGCAGCTCCGACCGCAGGTCCGGGTGGTAGGCGGCGCTCACGTCGACGTGCACGACACCCTCGGGCCCCGATCCGTCGTGGAAGGTCAGGACCCGGGTCTTGGTGAAATCGAGGAAGTCGTCCAGGCATACCAGATCCCCGTCGGCGAGGCTCGGGTCGATGCTGCCCACGGCATTGATCGCCAGCACGTCCTGGCAGCCCGCCGCTCGCAATGCGGCGACATTGGCTCGGTAGTTGATCCGGTGCGGCGGGACGGTATGGCCCGGGCCGTGGCGGGGGAGGAAGACCACCGGGAGCCCGTGCCAGGTGCCGTGGGTCAGCTGCGCCGTGCCGTATGCCGTGTCGGCCCGATCCGTGCGCGCGCCCTCCAGCGGGGCGAGTTCGGCGAACCCGGT
>JBDIAR010000027.1:0-22850 GCA_039812545.1 Dermatophilaceae bacterium
TCTGACGGCCCTGCGGCGGCCAACCCGCGGCGGGCGCGAGGGTGTGCAGGGCGCGACGTATGCCGGCCCTGGCGCCGTGGCGCGAGCTGTCGTCCGGATACAACGTGAGATGCAGCGCCAGCCCATCGAGCAGGGCGTGCAGGTCGGCGGCGGCCTCGTCGCGGAGTCCGTCCCGGGTCTGCGACGGGAGGAGTCGGTCGACGACCGTGCGACACAGCCGTCGGATGTCGCGGTGGGCCTGCAGGCTCAACGGTTGTAGCGCCGGATCGGTGCGCGCCTCGTTGACGAGGGCGAACCAGGCCTCGTACTCGGCGACGCGTTCGTCGTCGAGCGGGATGACCTGTTCCAGGGCGACGGCGAGGGAGTCCACGTCGTTCGCGACGGTCAACGCCGCCATGATGCGCGGCACGGCGGCGGTCATGAGCGACTCGAAAACGTATGCCACCAGGCCAGATTGGCTGTCGAAATAGTGCCGGAGCGCGCCGGCGGACAGGCCGGCCTCGGCGGCCACCGTGCGAACGGAGGCGGCGGCCAGTCCCTCCCGCCGGACCACGCGCACGAAGGCATCGGCGACCTGCCGGCCGCGCTGCACGGGATCGACGACTTTCGGCATACCCCTATCTTGACACAGTTGTGTTACATAGGGGACGATCCGAACCGGTACGACTGTGCCAAATAAAATCCCGGGGAGGGATCGTCATCGTGATCGCGTTCATCATCGGTTGTGAGATCGGATTCTGGGTGCTGCTGGTCGCCGGGCTGCTGGTCCGCTATCCGTTGCGCCGTCCTCGGATCGGCTGGGTTCTGCTGGCGAGTACCCCTGTCGTGGACCTGGTGCTCCTGGTGGCCTCGGTGATCGACCTGCGTAACGGATCGACCCCCTCCCTCCCACACGCGATCGCGGCGATCTACATCGGGATCTCGATCGCGTTCGGACGGCGCACGATCGCGTGGGCGGATGCCTGGTTCGCCCACCGGTTCGCGGGCGGACCACGGCCGCCACGTCCCGCGCGCCACGGCGCGGCGCGCGCGGCACGCGAACGCGCCGGTTGGTACCGGCACCTGCTCGCGTTCGCGATCGGAGGTGCGCTGTTGCTGGGGGCCGCCGCCCTGGTCGGTACGGACTCGGCGCGCGAGGTGTTCCACGGCGTGGCCCGGATGTGGTCGATCGTGCTGGTCGTCGACGCCGTCATCTCGTTCAGCTACACCATCTGGCCCTCGTCCGCCACGAGCCGTGGTGTCGGCGAACCCGGCGACGGACATACCGTTCGGGGATGACAGAAGCAGGAGCCACACGCATCGCGGTGGTCGGTGCCGCCATCGTCGACGATCTCGCCCGGCCCACCCAGTTGCTCGCCGCCCGGCGCACCGAACCGGCCGCGTTCGCCGGTGGCTGGGAGATCCCGGGCGGCAAGGTGGACCCGGGCGAGTCGGCCGTCGAGGCGCTGCACCGGGAGATCCGCGAGGAGATCGGCGTGTCGATCACGTTGGGCGACAGGCTTGTCGGTCCTCTCCCGGATGGCGCCTTCGCGTTGGGCAGGGCGTATGCCATGCAGGTCTGGTGGGCCGCCGTCGAGTCCGGGAATCCCGCACCCGTCGAGGACCACGACGCGATCCGGTGGCTGGCGGTCGGGGAACTCTACGACGTCCCCTGGCTCGAGGACGACATCCCGGTGGTCGCCGCCGTCGCGCGCCGGCTGATCAGTGGCGGGCGCTGCTGACCGACCATGGCGCGCAGGTGGTCGGCGCCACGGGGCATGACCCTCGGTCTGGGAGAATGGGCATCATGCCTTTGACCCGCCGTGCGGATATCCGCAATGTCGCCATCGTCGCCCACGTCGACCACGGCAAGACCACTCTCGTGGACAAGATGCTCTGGCAGTCCGGTGCGTTCGGCGAACACCAGCACGTCGAGGAACGCGCCATGGACTCCGGCGACCTGGAGCGGGAGAAGGGCATCACGATCCTCGCCAAGAACACCGCCGTGCGGTATCGCGGACCTGCCGCGGCGGCGGCCGGCTGCCCCGACGGGGTGACGATCAACATCATCGACACCCCCGGGCACGCCGATTTCGGCGGTGAGGTGGAGCGCGGGCTGTCGATGGTCGACGGTGTCGTGCTGCTCGTGGACGCCTCGGAGGGCCCGTTGCCGCAGACCCGGTTCGTCCTGCGCAAGGCGTTGGCGGCGCGACTGCCGGTCGTGCTGTGTATCAACAAGGTCGACCGGCCGGACAGCCGGATCGCCGAGGTCGTCGACGAGGTGTACGAGCTCTTCATGGACCTGTTGGAGGACGCCGAACTCCACCACGACCAACTCGAGTTCCCCATCGTGTATGCCAGTGCCAAGACCGGGCGGGCCAGCCTCAACCGGCCACTGGACGGCGAGCAACCCGACAACCCCGATCTCGAACCGCTGTTCGCGACGATCCTGTCGGCCGTGCCGGCACCGGCATACGACCCGGACGCACCCTTGCAGGCGCACGTGACGAACCTCGACGCGTCGAGCTACCTCGGTCGAATCGCGTTGTTGCGGATGTTCTCCGGGACGATGCGCAAGGGCCAGACCGTGGCCTGGCTGAAGCGGGACGGATCCAGCGAGAAGGTCCGGATCTCCGAACTGCTGATCACCGAGGCACTGGATCGCAAGCCGGCCGAATCGGCCGGTCCCGGCGAGATCATCGCCGTCGCCGGCATACCGGACATCATGATCGGCGAGACGCTGGCCGACCCGGACAACCCGATCGCGTTGCCGCTCATCACGGTCGACGAACCCGCCATCTCGATGACCATCGGGATCAACACCTCGCCGCTGGCCGGACGGGTCAAGGGAGCCAAGGTCACGGCTCGCCTGGTCAAGGACCGGTTGGACCGGGAGATCGTCGGCAATGTCTCCATCAAGGTGCTGCCGACCGAACGCCCGGACGCCTGGGAGGTCCAGGGCCGAGGCGAACTCGCCCTGGCGATCCTCGTCGAGCAGATGCGCCGCGAGCAGTACGAACTCACCGTCGGCAAGCCCCAGGTCGTCACCAGGGACGTCGACGGCAAACTGCACGAACCCGTCGAGCGGCTCACCATCGACTCACCCGAGGAGTTCCTCGGCACGATCACCCAGCTGATGGCCGCGCGCAAGGGCCGGATGGAGCAGATGACCAACCACGGCACCGGCTGGATCCGGATGGAGTACCTGGTCCCCAGCCGTGGCCTGATCGGGTTCCGGACCGAGTTCCTCACCGAGACCCGCGGCACCGGGATCGCGCACCACGTCTTCGAGGGGTACGAACCCTGGGCCGGTGCGATTACGACCCGGATGACCGGTTCGCTGGTCGCCGACCGCTCCGGCCCGGCGACCTCGTATGCCATGTTCAACCTGCAGGAGCGCGGCACCTTGTTCGTCGAGCCGACGACGGAGGTGTACGAGGGGATGATCGTCGGGGAGAACTCGCGTGCCGAGGACATGGACGTCAACATCACCAAGGAGAAGAAGCTGACGAATGTCCGCTCCTCGACCGCCGAGGTCCTCGAGCGGCTCGTGCCGCCGCGCCGCCTGTCGTTGGAGCAGTCCCTGGAGTTCTGCCGTGAGGACGAGTGCTGCGAGGTGACCCCGGAGGCCGTGCGAATCCGCAAGGTCGTCCTGGACCAGACCGAACGCGCCCGCTCTGCCGCCCGGGTCCGCAACGCCGCCAAGGCCTGAGCGGGCCGAACAGTATCCTGGCGCGATGGCAGCGGAGACCTCGGAGAGTCCGCGGCATCCGGATACCTACCTGGCCGTGCTGGCCGGGGTCGTCACCGCCGTCGTCGGCTTCACCTCGTCCTTCGCCGTCGTCCTGGCGGGGCTCACCGCGATGGGGGCGAGCCCGGACCAGGCGGCCTCGGGGCTGGCGGTCGTCTGCCTGACCATGGGCCTGGGCTGCCTGCTGTTCGCGCTGCGCTACCGCATCCCGCTGACGATGGCCTGGTCGACGCCGGGTGCCGCCCTGCTCGCCACGACGGCGACGCCACGAGGAGGGTATGCCGCTGCCGTCGGTGCCTTCGTCCTCGTGGGCGTCCTGCTGGCCGCCACGGGCCTGGTCCGCCAACTCGGCGATGCCGTCCGGCGGATTCCCACCGCGATCGCCAACGCCATGCTCGCCGGGATCCTGCTGCATCTGACCGTCCAACCGTTCGCCGACCTGGCCCACCGTCCGGCGACCATCGGACCGCTGGTCATCACGTGGCTGGTGCTGTTGCGCTTCGCCCGGCGGTGGGCCGTCCCGGGGGCACTGGCCGCCGCCGTCGTGGTCATGGCGGTCACCGGCACCTTCGGCCACATCGGGGTGGCGGATCTGGTCCCACGGCTGACGTGGACGACCCCGACCTTCGCCTGGGACACGATGGTCGCGGTCGCCCTGCCGCTCTACATCGTGACCATGACCAGCCAGAACATCCCCGGTGTCGCCGTCCTGGCCGCCTTCGGCTACCGCGCACCGGTGCGCCCGGCACTGGCATACACCGGCACCATGACGGTGGTGGGCGCGCCGTTCGGCGGGTATGCCATCAACCTCTCGGCGATCGCCGCGGCGCTCGCCGCCGGACCCGAGGCGGGCCGCGACCCCGGGCGGCGTTGGCTGGCGGCGGCCGTCTGCGGAGTCGGGTACATGTCCTTCGGTCCGCTCTCGCAGGCGGTCACCGCGGTCTCGCAGGCCGCCCCGGCGGGTCTGCTCGCGGCGATCGCCGGGCTGGCCCTGGTCGCGAGCTTCGCGGCGGCGGCCTCGACGGCGATGGGGGATCTCGCGCACCGGGAGTCGGCCGCCGTGACCTTCCTCGTCGCCGCGTCGGGGATCTCCGTCGCCGGCATCGGCGCTGCCTTCTGGGCCCTGCTCGCCGGCCTGGCCGTCCACCTCGTCTTGACCGCGTTCCGGCCCGGCGACGGCGAATCGTGATGCGACGATGGGCGCCGGTCAGGTGACCGCGGCCCGCGCGGCTCGGGGTATCTTCGGAGTCCTATGACCAGCACACCCAGTCCCGACAGCATCTACCGGTTCGCCCTGGGACGGCTGGCCAAGGGCGTGGCCGTCGTCAGCACCGTCTGGGACGGCGTCGACTATGCGATGACCGTCGACTCCCTCACCTCGGTCTCGCTCGAACCCCTCCTCGTGCTGGTGTGCGTGGAGAACGACGCCCGGTTCCTCGGCGCGGTCGCGACCACCGGTTGGTGGGGGGCGAGCATCCTGGCCGAACCGGCGCGTCCGGCCGCCGACTGGTTCGCCACCCGTGGGCGACCGCTGGCCGGTCAGTTCGGAGCCGTCGCGCACCACCGCGAGGAACACGGCATACCTCTGCTGGACCAGTCGCTGGCCACGCTGGTCATGCAGACCGAACAGATCCACCCGGCCGGCGACCACTCGATCGTCGTCGGACGGGTCCACCAGATCGACCTGCCGGACGAGGACGGCCCGGCACTGGTCTTCTACCGGGGCCGCTACACGTCGTTGCCGTGAGGCCGCCGGGATGCCGCGGGGAAGCCGCCCGGAAGGCCAAGCCGGCCGGCCGAGTCGCCGAGCGGTTCGAGCCGGCGAGGAAAACTCGCCCCCCGTACTTCATGGCGGGTCTGGTTGTGGGTATGTTTGGGGCGACCCGGTAAACCCTCGTCAAGAAGGAACCCGCAATGACCTACGTCATCGCTCAGCCCTGTGTGGACGTCAAGGACAAGGCCTGCATCGAAGAGTGCCCTGTCGACTGCATCTACGAAGGTGAGCGCACGCTCTACATCCAGCCCGACGAGTGCGTCGACTGTGGCGCTTGTGAGCCGGTATGCCCCACCGAAGCCATCTTCTACGAGGACGACGTCCCCGAGCAGTGGGCCGAGTACTACAAGGTGAACGTCGAGTTCTTCGACGACCTGGGTAGCCCCGGTGGCGCGGCCAAGATGGGCGTCATCCCGAAGGACCACCCGTTCATCGCGGCGCTGCCGCCGCAGGGAGAGTGACGATCCCCGTTCCGTCTCATCCGGGAGCGCCGCGGCCCAGTCGCCTGGCGCTCCCGGACTTTCCCTGGGATCAGTTGCAGCCCGCCAAATCCCGCGCGGCCACTCATCCCGACGGGTTGATCGACCTGTCCGTCGGCACCCCCGTCGATCCGACGCCGGACATCGTCCGCCGGGCGCTCACCGAGGCGGCGGACTCGCCGGGCTATCCCCAGACCTGGGGCACGCCGGCGTTGCGGGAGGCCGCAGCGGCCTGGTTCGCCCGGTGTCGCGGTGTGCCCGACGTCGATCCCGCCGCGGTGCTGCCCACGATCGGGAGCAAGGAACTCGTCGCCTGGCTGCCGACGCTGCTCGGTCTTGGCCCCGGCGACGTCGTCGGCATACCGAAGATCGCCTACCCGACCTACGACGTGGGCGCGCGGATCGCCGGGGCGACCCCCGTCGTCGTCGACGGGCTGGCCGCCTTCGGTCCGCCCACCCGCGGGTCGACGCCGGCGCTGTTGTGGCTCAACACCCCGGGCAACCCCACGGGTCAGGTGCTCGGCGTCGACCACCTGCGCAAGGTCGTCCGGTGGGCCCGCGCCAACGGGGTCGTCGTGGCCGCCGACGAGTGCTACGCCCTGCTCGACTGGCGCCCGGACGCCCCGGCCACCGGGACGCCGAGCATCCTGGACCCCGCCGTTTGCGGCGGATCGCACGAGGGGCTGCTCGCGGTCTATTCGCTGTCCAAGCAGTCCAATCTCGCCGGCTACCGGTGTGGCCTGGTCGCCGGCGACCCGGCGATCGTGGCCGAGTTGCTCGAGGTGCGCAAGCACGCCGGCATGATGATGCCCGGCCCGGTCCAACACGCCATGACCGTCGCATTGGGCGACGACCGGCACGTCGTCGAGCAGCGCGAGCGGTATGCCGCCCGCCGCCAGATCCTGCTGCCGGCGTTGGGCGAGGCCGGGTTCGACGTGGAGCACTCCGAAGCGGGGCTCTACCTGTGGGCGACCCGCGGCGCGGACAGCTGGGCCACCGTCGAGGGTCTCGCCGACCTCGGCATCTTGGCCGCTCCCGGCGCGTTCTACGGCTCGGCCGGTGAGCGGCACGTCCGGATCGCCCTGACGGCCGGCGATGCCGCCGTCGCCGCAGCCGCATCCCGGTTGGTCGCCGCCACCCGGTAGGCGGGCTCCGCGGCAATCCGCCGGTTACCGGACGTTCACACCCCTGCGGTAGCGTCACATCCAGGGGGCCGATCGACACGAGAAGGTGAGGACCCATGACCGGCAGCAGCGACGCCCACGTCATCGTCGGCGACAAGAAGGCGGATCTGGCCATCGTCGACAGTTCGGTCGGCTTCAAGGGTCTGGACATCAGCGGACTGATCAGAGACACCGACCACGCGACCTACGACAGCGGCTTCGTCAACACCGCGGCCTGCCGCAGCGCGATCACGTTCATCGACGGCGACGAGGGCATCCTGCGCTACCGGGGTTACCCCATCGAGCAACTGGCCGCGCAGTCCAGCTTCCTGGAGACGGCATACCTGGTGATCTACGGCGAGTTGCCGACCGAGAGCCAGCTCTCCGAGTTCGAGATCAAGATCACCAGGTCCAGCCTCATCGACGAGCGGATGCGCGACTTCTTCCGGTGCTTCCCGCGCCGCTCGCACCCCATGCCCGTGCTCGCCGCCGGCATCATGGCCCTCGGCACCTTCAGCATGGACACCCTGGATCCGTTCAACCCGGAACAGGTGGAGGAGTCCACGATCAAGCTGTTGGCCAAGGTTCCGACCCTGGCGGCATACGGCTACAAGAACGCGATGGGTCAACCGTTCCTGTACCCGGACAACTCGTTGAGCTACGTGGAGAACTTCCTGCGGCTGTCCTTCGGATTCCCCACCGAGCCGTACGACCTGGACCCCAATATCGTTCGGGCCCTTGAGGTTCTGCTCATCCTGCACGCCGACCACGAGCAGAACTGTTCGACATCGACCGTGCGTCTGGTCGGCTCCGCGCACGCCGATATCTATGCCTCGATCTCCTCCGGGGTCAACGCGTTGTCCGGGCCGTTGCACGGCGGCGCGAACCAGGCCGTCCTGGAGATGCTGTCGGGAATCGCCAAGTCCGGCGGCGATGTCGCCGACTTCGTCCGCCGGGTCAAGGACAACTCCGGCGTGAAGCTGATGGGGTTCGGCCACCGGGTCTACAAGAACTACGACCCGCGGGCGGCGATCATCAAGAAGCACGCCGACGAGATCCTGGCCGCCAAGGGCCGGGCCAACGAGCTGCTCGACATCGCGCTGCAGTTGGAAGAGGTCGCCTTGAACGACGACTACTTCATCGAGCGCAAGCTCTACCCGAATGTCGACTTCTACACCGGCCTCATCTACGAGGCGATGGGCTTCCCGACGAATATGTTCACGGTCCTCTTCGCTCTCGGTCGGATGCCCGGCTGGATCGCCCAGTGGCGCGAGATGATCGGCGACCCGGAGAGCAAGATCGGCCGTCCCCGCCAGATCTACATCGGGCAGGACACCCGGGACTACACCCCGATCTGGCGGCGCTGACCGAGCCCGCTGCCGTCAGCCGACGGCCGGACCCACCGTGATGGTCACCGGCCCGCCGGGCCGGCTCACCGAACCGGTTGATGCGCCGGGGCTCTCGCCCCAGCTCAGCGCCGCGTCGCCGTTGTCGCGCTGCCACGTCGACGGCCCGACCGACACCGTCGTGACCCCGTAGACGTCGGCGCGGGCGACCGCCCATTGGCCCACCTGCCACTGGAGTTCGACGCTGCCGCCGGTGAACGTGAGCGTGTTCCCGTTGAGGGCGGCGGTGACCCCGAGCTGTTGGCTCAGTTCGGTGGCCACCGCGGCGGCGGACGTGGTTTCGCGTGGGGGTTCGAGCCGGCATCCGGTCGCGGCCCGGCTCTGTCCGGTGAGCGCGGAGGCGATCGTCCGGGCGGTCTGCTCGTGTTTGCGGTAGGCCTCCGGGAAGGCGCTGCGCTGCACCGCCTGGGCCACCTCGGTGATGTCGCGGGTCTGCCAGTTCGTCACCTTGACGAGGGCGTCGAAGAACTTGTTCGTCGAATAGACGGCGTCGAGGATCTGTTCGGCCGTCCCCCAGCCCTGGCTCGGCCGTTGCTGGAAGAGCCCCAGCGAGTCGCGGTCGCCGAACTTGATGTTGCGCAGCTTGGACTCCTGCAACGCCGTGGCGATGGCGATCGAACTGGCCCGCGGGGGCAGTCCCCGTTTGGTGGCCACCGCGGTGATGAGCGCGGCATTGCCGGCCTGCTCGGGGTCGAGCTCCTCGACAGAGGTGGCCGCGAACCGGCATACCGGCTGACGGAGCATCCCGCTGACCGCGCGGTACCCCCACCACCCGGCATACCCCACGCCGGCCACGACGAGAAGCAGGATCAGGGTGCGCACCAGGGCGCGCCCGGGCCGGCGTCGCCGGGGTTCGGTGTCGATGAGGATGTCGTCGGAAGTCATCAGAGCCAGGTATGCCGTTCGGTGCGTTGCGTTGCGGTGCGCGGGCCGGGCCGGCCGCTCAGTTGGCGTGCAGGGCGGAGTTCAGGGTGATCCCGTGGCCGGCCCGGCCGCGTGCCTCGACCCGCCCGGTCTGGGAGTTGCGGATGAACAAGGTGTTGGAGCAGCCGGCGAGTTCGGCGGCCTTGACCACCGAGCCGTCCGGCAGGGTCACCTTGGTCCCGGCCGTCAGGTAGAGGCCGGCCTCGACGACCGAGTCGTCGCCCAGGGGGATCCCGAGCCCGGCGTTGGCGCCGAGCAGGCAGCGTCGACCCAGGCTGACCCGAACGGTCCCGCCGCCGGACAGCGTGCCCATGATCGAGGAGCCGCCGCCGATGTCGCTGCCGTCGCCCACGACGACGCCCTGGACGATGCGCCCCTCCACCATCGAGGTGCCCAGGGTGCCGGCGTTGAAGTTGACGAACCCCTCGTGCATGACCGTGGTGCCGGGCGCGAGATGGGCGCCGAGTCGGACCCGGTCCGCGTCGGCGATCCGAACCCCGGTCGGCACCACGTAATCGGTCATCCGGGGGAACTTGTCCACCCCGAACACCTGCACGGGACCGCGGTGACGCAGCCGCAGCCGGGTCTGCTCGAAGCCCTCGACAGCGCACGGTCCGGCACTGGTCCACACCACGTTCGCCAGGACGCCGAAGATGCCGTCCAGGTTGATCGAGTTCGGCGTGAGGAGTCGGTGAGACAGCAGGTGAAGGCGCAGGTAGCCGTCGCAGGCGTCGGCCGGGGCGGCGTCGAGGTCGATCTGGACGGTGCGAACCTCGACGGTGACCGCCCGCAGCGGGTCCGGACCGGCCGCCCGTCGCAGGTCCTGCGGCGGTTCGTCGTCGGTGGGGCGGGCGCCGAGCCGCGGCTCGGGGTACCAGGTGTCGAGCACGACCCCGGACTCGGTCACGGTGGCCAGGCCGTGGCCCCAGGCCAGGCGCGTCGAATCGGTCATGGACCCCAGCCTATGGTCCTTCGCTGAGAGGGGCGTGGGTCCCACATATTCTGAGCGGTATGCCGCCCGCCCTCGATCTCGCCCTCGACGTCGTCGCCCTCACCGCTGCGGTGTGCGACATCCCGTCGGTGAGTTTCGCGGAGCGGACGCTCGCCGACGCCGTCGAGGAGGCGCTGCGTCGGTTGCCGCATCTGGCGGTCGAGCGGGACGGTGACTGCGTCGTCGCCCGGACCGACCTCGGTCGTGCCGAACGGGTCGTCATCGCCGGTCATCTGGACACCGTCCCACCGACCGACCCGCCGAACCTGCCGACCCGCCTCGCCGACGGGGTGCTGTGGGGCCGGGGGACCGTGGACATGAAGGGCGGCGTGGCGGTCGCGCTGCGCCTGGCATACGAGCTGGCCGAACCCAACCGCGACGTGACCTACGTCTTCTACGACGCCGAGGAGGTGGCGGCGATCCACAACGGGCTCGGGAGGCTCGCCCGCACCCGGCCGGACCTGCTGGCGGCCGACTTCGCCGTCCTGATGGAACCCACCGACGGGGCCGTCGAGGGTGGCTGCAAGGGGACGCTGCGCGCACAGATCGCGACGAAGGGGATCGCGGCCCACTCGGCGCGGCCGTGGAAGGGCCACAACGCCATCCACGACGCGGGGGAGATCCTCGCCCGGCTGACGGCATACCAACCCCGGGTCGTCGAGGTGGAGGGCCTGACCTACCACGAAGCGCTCAACGCGGTGTTGATCGGCGGCGGGATCGCCGGCAACGTCATCCCGGACCGGTGCGTGGTCACGGTGAACTACCGCTACGCCCCCGACCGCGACGAGGCGAACGCCGAGTGGCACGTGCGGGAGGTCTTCGCCGGGTTCGAGGTCGAGATCGCGGACAACGCCGGGGGAGCGCGGCCGGGGCTGGATCGCCCCGCGGCTCGGGCCTTCGTCGAGGCTCTCGGGGTGCCGGTCGGCCCGAAGGAGGGGTGGACCGACGTGGCCCGGTTCAGCGCCCTCGGCATACCGGCGGTGAACTTCGGCCCGGGCGACCCCAACCTGGCCCACCACGACGAGGAACGCTGCCCGGTCGAGCAGTTCCGGGCGGTTGAGGCCGCGATGTTGCGCTGGCTCGCGTAGGGTTCGTCCCCGTGAACCCCAAGGACCACCATCACCGGACCGCGAAGGACCCCGGCCGGCCGTCGCGGTCCGTCGGGCCGGTGACGCTGCGCCGCCGCGCCGTTCCCACGACGACGACCGACCAGCGACTGCTCGACACGGCGCAGTCCTCCTCGTGGCTGCACACCGACCCGTGGCGGGTGCTGCGGATGCAGGCCGAGTTCGTCGAGGGTTTCGGCGCGCTGGCCGAACTCGGGCCGGCGATCAGCGTGTTCGGTTCGGCCCGCACCAAGCACGACAGCCGGGAGTATGCGATGGGCGTCGAGCTCGGGGGTCGTCTGGTCGATGCCGGGTATGCCGTCATCACCGGTGGCGGGCCCGGGGCGATGGAGGCGGTCAACAAGGGGGCGTTCGAGGCCGGCGGTCTCTCGGTCGGACTCGGGATCGAGTTGCCGTTCGAGACCGGGCTGAACGCCTACCTCGACCTCGGGGTCAATTTCCGGTACTTCATGATCCGCAAGACGATGTTCGTCAAGTACGCCCGCGGGTTCGTCGTGCTGCCCGGCGGCTTCGGCACGCTGGACGAACTCTTCGAGGCGCTGACCCTCGTCCAGACGCACAAAGTCACCTCGTTCCCGATCGTCCTGCTCGGCGTCGACTACTGGTCGGGGCTGTTGGACTGGCTGAGATCCAGTGCCGAGAGCCACAAGATGATGAGCGAGGGTGACGTCGACCTGTTGACGCTGACCGACGACGTGGACCACGCGGTCAGCACGGTCACGAGTTATCGCGAACCCCGGGAACCGCACCGACGCGCGCGGCGCTCTGAGTAACGCTGCGCGCCGGCGCTGGATCCGTGGCACCATCGGGTCGTGATCTGGCTTCTCGTCGTCGTCGCCGTCCTGGTCGTCGCCTGCACGGCCGCGCTCGCGACCGCCGTCGGGGCGGGTTCTGATAAGGGTGGCGACCGGGGCGCGTTCGGGGCGATGACCTCCTCCTCGGCCCACCTGCCGTTGGATCCGGACGGATTCCAGGTCGGCGATATCGACGCCCTGATCTTCGACCGGGCCCTGCGCGGGTATCGGATGGACGAGGTGGACGGCGTCCTCACCGTCCTGCGTGACCAGTTGGCGGCCCGGGACGCGACCATCGCGCGGTTGCGCGGCGAGGTCGCCGAACCCGGGCCGGTCGCCACGCCGCCGGGCGAGTGAAGGTGCCGAACGGTGGGTGACGCCGCGAGCGCCGACCTCGTGGTCGGTGCCGACGGACGGCGCCGGTGCTTCTGGGCCGGTTCGGCTCCCGAATATCTCGCCTACCACGACGACGAATGGGGCCGTGCCGTCCACGGTGAACGGGCGCTGTTCGAACGGCTCAGCCTCGAGGCCTTCCAGTCCGGGCTGAGCTGGCTGACCATCTTGCGCAAGCGGGACAACTTCCGCGCGGCCTTCGCCGGTTTCGATGCCGATGCGGTCGCCGCGTTCGACGAGACCGACCGCGCCCGGCTGCTCGCCGATGCCGGCATCGTCCGCAACGCCGCCAAGATCGACGCCACCATCGCCAATGCCCGGGCCGTCGTCGCGTTGCGGGCCGAGGCCGGCCCCGACGCCTTGGACACCCTCGTCTGGCAGCATGCCCCGACCCGGCATACGGCACCTGCGTCTCGGGCGCAGGCCGCCTCGACCAGCCCGGAATCTGTCGCGCTCGCCCGGGCGTTGCGGGCCCGGGGGTTCCGGTTCGTCGGGCCCACGACGGCGTATGCCGCGATGCAGGCCTGCGGCCTGGTCGCCGACCACCTGCCCGGCTGCTGGCGGGGCGAGGAGGGGCGATGATCGGGCGAACGCCCCAGGTGATGGATCTGCGGCGCCTGCCGTTCCTGCCGCTGGTGCTCGGCGCGTATGCGGTCACGCGGGTGGTCGCGTTCGTCATTCTGTCGACGGTGGCCGGCCACCAGGTGCCGACCGGGATGAGCGGGGGCGACGACAAGCCGCTGGACTATCTCGGGTTCATGGCGATGTGGGACGGCCAGTGGTACGAACGGATCGCGACCGGCGGCTACCCGCACGTGCTGCCGCGCGACGACCTGGGCCACGTCGAACAGAACCCCTGGGCGTTCTACCCGATGTTTCCCGTTCTGGCCCGGGGGTTGATGATCGTCACGGGCTGGAGCTTCAACGCGGCGGGATCGACCCTGGCGCTGCTCATGGGTTTCGGGGCGGCGGCGCTGATGGGGGTGCTGTTGCGCGATCGGATCGGTCGCGCGGCCACGGTGGCGGTGGTCTTCGCCTGGGGCCTGTTCCCGGCCTCGGTGACCCTGCAGATCGCATACACCGAGTCCCTCGCGATGCTCGTGCTGCTCGCCACCTTGATCGCCGTGGATCGACAACGATGGCTCGCGGCGGCCGGTTTCGCGGTCCTGACCGGGTTGGCCCGGCCGATCGCGGTCCCGCTCGGCGTCGTGACGCTGGTCGCCGTCGTCGTGCGCTGGCGATCACGCCACGATCGTCCGCTGGCCCGTCGCGAACCGCTTGCCATGCTGGCCGCCCTGGTCGGGTGCGGGTTGGCGGGTCTGATCTGGCCGGGTATCGCCTGGTTCGTGACCGGCGAGCGGTCGGCATACACCGACACGATGGCGTCCTGGCGCGGTCCCGGGGAGATGACCCCGTTCATTCCGTGGGCCCACCGCGCGCGCGACTTCTACGGCGCCGCCGGTATGCCGCTGCTCGTCGTCGCGTGCCTGCTCATCGTCGTGATGGTCTGCGGACCGTGGAGCCGGGCGCTCGGGGCGAACCTGCGGGCCTGGACACTGGCATACCCGGCCTATCTGTTGGCCGTCCTCGACCCGTTCACCAGCATCTTCCGGTACCTCATCCCGATGTTCCCGCTGCTCGTGCCGCTGCTGGGGGCCGGCTGGGTGTCGCCGCGTCGGCGGGGGTTCCTGGCGTTGCGGCTCGGGCTGGTCGCGGTGCTCTTCGTCGGTGGGCAGTGGTGGTGGACCGAGGTTCTATACCAGTTCACCCCGCCCTCGGACTACCCGCCGTAGCAGGTCGCCGACCTACCGGCCGGTGAACCGCGGCGGCCGCTTGCCGAGGAACGCCTCGACCGCCTCGCGGTGGTCCGCGCTCTTGCCGGTCAGGTCCATGAGGTCGGCTTCGTGGGCCAGGGCGTCCGCCAGGTCGTGTCCGGCCGAGTACGCGACGGCGCGCCGGATGGACCCGTATGCCAGGGTCGGGCCGTCCGCGAGGCGCTGAGCCGCGTCCGCCACCGTGGCGTCGAAGTCGTCGGGTTCGACCACCTGGGTCACCAAGCCCATGGCCAGCGCTTCGGCGGCCCCGATCGTGCGGGGGAGCAACAGCAGTTCCTTGGCTCGGGCGATCCCGACCAGTCGCGGCAGGAACCAGGAGGCACCGGTGTCGCAGGACAGCGCCACGCCGGTGAAGGCGAAGTTGATCGAGGCGTCCGATCGGATGATCCGCAGGTCCGCGGCCAGCGCCAACGACACGCCCGCTCCCGCCGCGACGCCGTTGACCGCGGCGATGACGGGCTTGGGCATGGTGGCGAGGAGTTCGGCGAGCGGGTTGTACTCCTCCAGAACCACGGCGATCAGGTCGGCCTGCTCGCGGCGCAGCGCTCCGACGTGTTCCTTCAGGTCCTGGCCCACGCAGAAGCCGCGTCCGGTCCCGGTGAGGACGACGCAGCGCACCTCAGGATCGGCGGCCACCTCGGTCAGAACGGACAGCAGAGCGCGTCGCGTGGCGATGTCCAGGGCGCCGAGTTCGGCGGGCCGGTCGAGCCGGACGGTGGCGACCGCACCCGCGTCCGTCCGGACCACGGTCGGAGACTCCGCGGGGGGTGACTGCGGAGCGGGTTCTGATGGCTCGATCATCAGGCCACTGTAAGCCGACCGACCTTCCCCGGCGGTTCGGATTTCGTGAGGGGCCCGGTATTGCGGGATAATGTCTCGTGATGTTGTTCACGTCAGATGGTCCACGTCGTGGATCGTCGCCCCGGTGTTCCACGGCCGGCGGCGTCGGCGGTGGCTGATCTGGCGGTGGCACCAGGCCGTGGCGAGGGTGACCTCGCCCGTGAGCGTAGGTAGAGGGAAGGGCAGCGATGGCGGCAATGAAGCCACGGACTGGAGACGGTCCGCTCGAAGTGGTGAAGGAGGGGCGCGGGATCGTGTTGCGCATGCCCCTGGAGGGTGGTGGCCGACTCGTCGTCGAGATGACTCCGGATGAGGCGGCGGCTTTGCGCGATGCCATCGTCGGCTGTGACGGCGTCTCCTGAGCGACGACCTCCTCCCCGGACGCCGAAGGCCGCCAGCCAGCGCTGGCGGCCTTCGACGTTTGCGGACGACCCGGGCGTGGACGACTACCCTGCGACCATGACGTCGACGGCGAACCCCGGACCCGACCTCCTGCATGACGGCCTGCCGACGCTGGACGTCACCCCCGGTCCGTTGACCGAGCGGCTCCGGGCCGCGAGCGATCCGACCGGCTCGCTCGCCCTCTTCGTCACGCCGGACGGCTGGGCGACCGAGGCCGACGTGACGCCGGTCCTGACCTTGCTGGGTCTGGACCAAGGGGACGTCGCCCAGGCGATCGAACCCTCGTCCGCGGTCGGCACGGTACGGACCCTGCCGCTGCCGGGCTCGGACCTGGTGCGGGCGTTGCACCTCGTCGGCGTGGGGTCGGGTTCCCCGGAGGAGTTGCGTCGTGCGGGGGCCGGGTTGTCCCGAGCCATCCGATCGGGCGGCACACTGATCACGCCGGCGCCTGCGGGAGGCGCAGCGGCGCAGAATGCGTGGGTCGAGGGACTGCTCCTCGCCCGGTACACACCGCCGCGCTGGACCGGCCGTGACGAACCCGAGGCGCGCACCGGCATACGAGCCATCGAGATCGTCGACGGCGACGACGCGGTGTGCACGCGCGCCGCGCTTCGGTGCCGCGCTCAGGCGATCGCGCGCAACCTGGCCAACACCCCGTCGAACATCAAGAACCCCGCCTGGCTCGCAGACCGGGCCAAGGAACTGGCCAAGCGCTCCGGCGTCAAGGCCACGGTGCACACCCAGGACCACCTGCGCAAACTCGGTTTCGGCGGCCTTCTGGCAGTCGGAGCCGGCAGTGTCTCCCCGCCCCGGCTCGTCGAACTGGCATACCAGCCGGCCTCGGCGGGGGCCGGCCTCCGGCATGTCGTCCTGGTCGGCAAGGGCATCACCTTCGACTCCGGTGGCCTAGACATCAAACCCGCCGAGGCCATGCTCGGGATGAAGACCGACATGTCCGGTGCGGCTGTGGTGCTGGCCGTGCTCTCCGCCTGTCGGGAACTCGGGGTCCGCGCGCGGGTCACCGGACTGTTGCCGTTGGCCGAGAACGCCGTCAGCGGGTCCTCGATGCGCCCCTCCGACGTGCTCACGATGTACGGCGGGCGCACGGTCGAGGTGCTCAACACCGACGCCGAGGGCCGGCTCGTGCTCGCCGACGCCCTGGCGTATGCCGATGCCACCTTGGCCCCGGACGTGGTCATCGACGTCGCCACCCTCACCGGGGCGATGACGATCGCCCTCGGCCGCTCGATGGCCGGCTATTTCGTCACCGACGAGGTGCTGCGCGGGGGGCTTGAGGAGGCCGCGGCCGCGACCGGCGAACAGCTCTGGGAGTTCCCGCTGACCGCGGAATACCGGCCCGCCCTGGACACGCCGATGGCCGATGTGGCCAATCTGGCGACCTCACCGGTCGGCGGTGGCGCGATCACCGCGGCGTTGTTCCTGCGGGAGTTCACCGGGGGCCGGCCCTGGGCGCACCTCGACATCGCCGGGGCCGGTCGGTCCACGGTGGATGCCGGGATCACCGCCAAGGGACCCACGGCCTTCGGGGTTCGCCTGTTGCTGGCCTATCTCGCCTCGATGTGAGCCGTGCCGTCGGCGTCGGCCGTGCCCCGTCGCGGGGCGAACCGGCGTCAGCGCTTGAGCGCGACGAACAACCCGTCCGAGCAGGCCAGCAGGACGCTCATCAGGTCGTCCCGATCGCGCAACTGCTTGCCGAGGTCGCGCAATGTCGTGGTCACCTCGTCGCGGGCCGCCGGGTCGGCGACCTTGTCGTGCCAGAGCATGTTGTCCAGGACGAGGATCCCGCCGGGGCGCAGCAGGCGGATGGCCTCCTCGACGTATGCCGGGTACTCCGCCTTGTCCGCGTCGATGACGACGATGTCGTATGCCGCGTCGGTGAGCCTGGGCAGCACGTCCAGGGCCCGACCGCCGATGACCCGGGTGCGCTGGTGCGCGACCCCGGCCTTGGCATACGCGAGTTTCGCCGCGCGCTGGTGCTCGGGTTCGGGGTCGATCGTGGTCAGGACGCCCTCGGGGTGCATACCCTGCAGCAGCCACAGCCCCGACACACCGGCACCGGTGCCCACCTCGACCACGGCCTTGGCCTGGATGGCCGCGGCGAGCAGCCGCAGCGTCGCGCCGGCCGCCGGCCCGATCGGCGTGGCGCCGAATCCCTCGCCGTTGCGGCGCGCCGACTCCACGATGTCGCCCTCGGGGACGAACTCCTCCGCGTAGGTCCAGCTGGCCGGCTTCTGTGTGCTCATGGCGCCCAAGCCTAGTGGGGAATCCCTGCACAGGCTCCGACGTTTGACCGAACGACGGATTCACCGATCTCACAGGAAGCACACCAGATGCGCCGAGGCGAGCGGGTGACGATGTGTCAGGGAACTTCCGGTCGGCTTCGCGCGTCGAAACCGGCAGGAGGCGCCCACCGGCATACCCACGCCTCGGCCTGGTTCGGCCGGCTCCAATCGGAACCGCCGCCGCCTCGCCAGGACAACCCCAAGGACGCATCGTGAGCACCGAAACCACCCAGACCGAGGGCACCGGATGGGTTCCGCCGACCTGGTCCGAAGTCGTCGAACAGCATTCCGCGCGGGTTTACCGGCTGGCATACCGGTTGACCGGCAATCAGCACGACGCCGAGGACCTGACCCACGACGTCTTCGTCCGGGTGTTCCGGTCGCTCGGCAGTTACCAACCGGGGACCTTCGAGGGCTGGTTGCACCGGATCACGACCAATGTCTTCTTGGACAAGGCCCGCCGTCGCCAGCGGATCCGGTTCGACAGTCTGGGGGACGAGGCGGCCGCGCGGCTGCGCTCGACCGGCCCGGACCCGGAGACCGCCTACCTCAACAGCCAGTTCGACGACGACGTCCAGCGGGCGCTGGATGCGCTGCCTCCGGAGTTCCGCGCCGCGGTCGTGTTGTGCGACATCGAGGGGCTGAGTTACGAGGAGATCGCCGCAACGTTGGGCATCAAGCTCGGGACGGTGCGCTCGCGAATCCACCGTGGGCGTTCGATGCTGCGCGAGGCGCTCGCCCACCGTGCGCCGGTCACGGCGACCCGTCCGGCGGCGGCCCGGTCCGGCACCGCCGTCGGAGTGCTCACGTGAGGCACATCGACGCGATCGCGTACGTCGACGGGGGTATGCCGCCCGTCGTCGCGCGTCGCGTCGAGCGTCACCTGGTGTGCTGTGCGGGTTGCCGGTATGCCGTGGAGCAGGAGCACCGGATCCGGCTGTCGCTGCAAGCGCCCGTCGCGCCGACCCCGCCGGCGGGGCTGCACGAGATGCTGTTGAGCGTGGCGTCCCTCGGCCCGGTGAGCGAGGCGGCGCCGGTCAGTCGGCCGAGTTCGCCCGCGCCGCTGCCCGTCGTCGCCCCCCGCACGCCGCCCCTGCATCGCTCGACGCTGCGGATGGCGTTGCTCGCCTCGGTCACCGCAGGGGCCTCGATCGCCGCATCCTGGTCGTTGCTCGCCCCGACCGCTCCCGGGGGGCCCAGCCGGCCGATTCCCAGTGACGGACCGGCAGGCTCGGGAGCGCTGCTGATCGTGCAGAACCCGGTCGGCCAGAGTCCGGCCCGACCCGCGAAGCCCCTGCCGATGCCCGCCGGCGTCGTGGGCCCCACCACGGCGGCGGTGACGACTCCGGTTGTCGGCGGTCTACTCGGCCCGACGGCCACGTCGGCAACCACAACGGCCCGATCGGCGACGGCGCACGTGGCGGTACGCGTTCGTTCGGCACAATTGGGCTCATGAGCGACGAGCAGGCCCCAAACGAGCAGTCCGGTGACGCCACCCCGACCGGTCCGGTCGAGGTGAGCCACACCCAGGAACTCCCGCCGCCGCCGAGCAGCTGGTTCACCCAGAGCGCCGGCAGTCACGGGGCGCCGCCACGGGCGGACACCGCCTGGGGCAACGCCTCGCTAGATGCCGCCGAACTCGCCGCCGCCCGGGCCGCCGCCGAACGCGAGGCGTTGCGCGGCAACGGTCCCGGTCATCGAGCAGCCGATGCGCCCGGATCTGAGCCCGGGCCTTCGGCGCTACCGGGGGTTCCCGCCGGCCCGTCAGGTCCCGCCGGTCCGGGGGTGGCGGCCCCGGCGAATCGGCGCACCCCCACTCGCGGCGCGCTGGTCGCCGGGGCGGCGGTGCTCGCGCTGCTGGCCGGCTCGGCCGGCAGCGCCGTCACGCTCCTGGCGACCAACCGGACGGGCGGCACAGCCGCGGGAAGCGGCATACCCACGCCCGGCCCGGGCGCGACGGAACGCCCCTCGGGTAGCGTCGCGGCGATCGCCGCCACCGCGCTGCCGAGCGTCGTCACCATCGAGGTCCGCGGCTCGGCGGGCAGTGGCATCGGCAGTGGCTTCGTCATCGACAAGCAGGGCCACATCCTGACCAACAACCACGTCGTGCGCAGCGCCGCCGAGAGTGGCCAGATCACGGTCTCCCTGCTCAACGGCACGCAGGAGAAGGCCACGATCGTCGGGCGGGACGAGAGCTACGACCTGGCGGTCATCAAGGTGGATCGCAGCGATCTGCCGGTGCTGGAGTTCGCCCGCAGCGCCGATGTCGTCGTCGGCGACCCGGTGATCGCCATGGGTGCGCCGCTCGGTCTGGACTCCACCGTCACCACCGGCATCGTCAGCGCCCTGAACCGCCCGGTGACGCCCGGCACCGACGACGAGCGCAGTTTCATCAACGCGATCCAAACCGATGCGGCCATCAACCCCGGCAACTCGGGCGGGCCGTTGCTGGACATGGTGGGCAAGGTCATCGGGGTGAACTCGGCGATCGCCCGGGCACCGGGCACGACCGGGGACGCCGCCGGAAATATCGGGGTGGGTTTCGCCATTCCGTCCGACGTCGCCCGGCGCACGGCCGAACAACTGATCGCGACCGGCAAGGCCCAGCATCCGGTGATCGGCGTCAAGCTCAACCGGACCTACGACGGACAGGGCGTCCAGGTCGCCTCCGGCGACGATGCGGTCACGCCCGGCGGCCCGGCGGCTCTGGCCGGCATCAAGCCCGGTGACGTCATTCTGGAGTTCGACGGCCGGGTCGTGCGCTCGGCCGACGCCCTCGTCGTCGCGATCCGCGCGAAGGCGGTCGGCGACAGTGCGACGCTGAAGATCCGCCGCGGCAGCGACGAATCCACCGTGACGATGACCTTGCAGGCCGACTCCTCGTCCTGACGTCCCCGTCGGCTACCTCGGGTCCGGGAGTAGAGTCGGGCTCGGACGAAAGGGGCCGAGGGTGAACCTCTTCGGGATCAACGAGTACGAGTTCCTGCTCATCGTGCTCATCGCCCTGGTGGTGCTCGGTCCCGAACGGCTGCCCGAGTATGCCGGCAAGCTCGCCAGGGCGGTCAAGTCATTGCGTCGGTATGCCGAGGGCGCCCGGGCCCAGCTCAAGGATCAGATGGGTCCGGAGTTCGAGCAGGTCGATTGGGCGGCATACGATCCACGCACGTACGATCCGCGCCGGATCGTTCGCGACGCGCTGGCGGACGTGGACCTTCGGCCGGCGTCGTTGCTGGGCGGATCCGTCGCCGGGGCGGTGGCGGCGACCCCCTCCGGAGACGCCGGCGTTGCGTCCGACGACGTGTCGAGTTCGGCCGGCTCGCCTGAGCCGGCCGCGAGCCCGCCGTCCGCTGCTGCTCAGCCGCGCGGCCCGCGCCGGACACCGTGGGATGACGAGGCGACCTGACCCAGACCGCCGGGGCTTTGCCGGCCCGAGTCAGCGATTCGGGGTGAGACCGAGCGAACGACCGGCCAGTCCGCGCGCGCGTCCGCTCAGCGAGCCGGCGATCGAACTCAGCGCCTTTGCCGCGGGGGAGTCGGGATCGGCGAGGACGACGGGTCGACCGGCGTCACCGCCTTGGCGAACCGCGGGATCGAGCGGGATCTGGCCGAGCAGCGGCACGGGAGCCCCGATCGTGCGGGTCAGCGAGTCGGCGACCTCTTGGCCGCCGCCGGTGCCGAAGACGTCCATCCGGGTGCCGTCGGGCAGTTCCAGCCAGGACATGTTCTCGATGACGCCGACGACCCGCTGGTGGGTCTGCACGGCGATCGAACCGGCCCGTTCGGCCACTTCGGCCGACGCCTGCTGCGGTGTGGTGACCACGACGATCTCCGAGGTGGGCAGCATCTGCGCCAGCGAGATCGCGATATCGCCCGTGCCGGGCGGCAGGTCGAGCAGTAGGACGTCGAGGTCGCCCCAGAAGACGTCGGACAGGAACTGCTGCATGGCCCGGTGCAGCATGGGTCCGCGCCAGATGACCGGCTGATTGCCCGGGACGAACATGCCGACCGAGATGACCTTCACGTCGGAGGCGACCGGCGGCATGATCATGTCGCTCACCTGGGTCGGGCGGGTGGTCACGCCCAGCATCCGCGGGATGGAGAAGCCGTACACGTCCGCGTCGACGACCCCCACCTTCACGCCCTGCTTGGCCATCGCCGCGGCCAGATTGGCGGTCACGGAGGACTTGCCGACCCCACCCTTACCGGAGGCGATGGCATACACGCGGGTCAACGATCCGGGCCGGTTGAACGGAATCTCGCGCTCGGGGGTCCCGCCACGGAGCTTGGTCTTCAGCGCCTCACGCTGCTCGTCGTTCATCACGTCGAGCTCGACCCGCACGGAGGTCACGCCGGGCACCTTCTGCAGCGCCGCCGTGCTGTCCTTGGTCAGCGTGTCCTTCATCGGGCACCCGGCCACGGTCAACAAGATGGTCACGACCACCGAGCCGTCTTCGCCGACGTCGACGGACTTGACCATGTCGAGGTCGGTGATCGGGCGGCGGATCTCCGGGTCGTTGACCGTGGAGAGGGCCTGGCGGATGGCGTCGAGCGTCGGGGCAGACATAAGGGTTACCTTATGCCGTCCTTCGGATATGCCGTGCACCCGGTCGTCGGTGGCCCCCACTCATGCGGCATCGGTATGCCGTTGTGCCGGGTACCAGCGGACGCCGCCCCCGCCGTCTCCGTCGT